>CAXBGJ010000006.1:0-47824 GCA_963975045.1 uncultured Marinomonas sp.
TGGCATTGGGCTGCAATACGGATAACGGAGATATTTTAATGAGATGAGACATAAGAGGCAGACAAAATGCCAGCATGGAAATCAACCCCGTCGTTGCGCCCAACCATAAACGACTTATTGATGGTTCGGGTAATGTGGTCGACATTAGCCCTGATAGCAAAGAGGCAATGATTTCTTGTATGCCCCAACCAATTGCCAAACCAATCAAAGCCCCGACTAAAAATAGCGTAAAGAGTTGCTGAAAAAAAACCTTACCTAACAGTTTTGGGGTGGCGCCTAGCGTTTTTAGAATAGCCACCTGCATCAAATGACGCTTCACAAATCGGGCGGATGCCAGTGCCATAGCAACGCCTGACATCACAACAGCCAACGTACCGGCTAGCAACAGAAAAGACTCCGCTCGGCCGATGGTATCGCCAATTCTTTCACCTCGTTGTGTTGGTGTTTGCCAACGCTGCCCTTCATTTAATTGAGGTGTTATCCACGTTTCATATAGATCAAGAGCGTTCCGATCGCCAGCCAGCAACAATGAATAACGCACGCGGCTACCGGGGATAATTACATTTGTTGCGGCCAGATCCACCATGTTCATCACAGCACGAGGCGAAATGGCAAAAGCAGATGTACTTGAACCTGGGTCGCGTACTAGGTACTTAGTCAAAGTAAAAGTCGCATCCCCCACCTCGACTTGGTCTCCAAGCTCAATATTTAGTAAGCTGGCAAGACGAGATGATGCCCAGATTTCACCTTGCTGTGGCGCCTCTGTCGACCTTTGTCCTGTACCAAATAGAGTGTCATCAACGAGATAAGCGCCTTTAAGCGGATAACCTTCACTTACCGCGCTCAATTGTGATAATTGGAGCGAATTATCCGCAAACATCATTGTGGTGAAAGAGGTTCTTTGTGCGTACTGCAAAGCGAGTTCGTCTGCTTTTAGCGACCATTCCGTCGGAATGGTATCGTCTGAGCGAACCAAACGATCGGCGGCGAGTAAATTTGCAGACTCTTGCTCAAAGGAGAGCTGTAGGCGATCGATGAACAAACCAATAGAGGTGACTGTGCTCACCGAAATGATCAGCGCAAGTAAGAGCGTAAGCAAATCCCCACTGCGAAGGTCTCGTAGCATTAAGCGAAAAGTAAAACTCATAGCGTTTTTTCCGTTAGTTGGCCTGAAGACATGACCAATTGACGGTCGCACATTTTGGCAAGTTCGTTATTATGCGTCACCATAACCAACGTCGTGCCTTGAGATTGATTCAGGTCAAACAGCAGCTTGATAATCAGATTACCGTTTTCCTCATCAAGGTTTCCAGTTGGCTCATCGGCGAATAATATCTTGGGATTAGACGCGAACGCTCTAGCAATGGCGACACGCTGCTGTTCTCCACCAGAAAGCTGATTAGGGTAATGCGTTAATCGATGCGACAAGCCTACCTTTTCGAGTAACACTTCTGCTTTCTTACGAGCGTCTTTATCTCCTTTAAGTTCTGCCGGTAACATCACATTTTCAATAGCTTGAAGGCTAGGTAAAAGATGAAAGGACTGAAATACAAAACCAACATATTGGCCTCGAACTAAGGCTCTTTGCTCCTCTGTTTGACTAGAAAAATTGTTGTCATATAGAAAAATCTCACCGGAGGTATTAATATCCAATCCAGCCAGCAAACCTAACAAAGTGGACTTTCCTGAACCGGATGATCCAACAATGGCAACAGACTCACTTTCCTTGATTTCCATATTAATTCCTTTCAATATGGTTAAATTCCCTGTATTTGAAGTCACTGTGTGGGTTAAATTAGATACTTTAATCGCGGTGTTTCTATACATGGTGATTTACTCTAAAAAGGTTTGATATTTTGTTAAAAAGACAATTGAAAAAGTTCTTTACAATAGTAACGTTGCTTTCTATTAGCTCCTTTGCTCCTGCGTCAACATTGCTTGTTATGGGTGATAGCCTAAGTGCGGCTTACAACTTACGACAACAAGATGGTTGGGTAAGTTTACTTGAGAATCAACTTTCTCAATCAAACCCTAACATTTCCGTTATCAATGCCAGCGTCAGTGGCGAAACAACGCAAGGCGGTCTGTCTCGTTTTAGCGCACTTTTAGCAACTCACAAGCCAAATTGGGTTGTATTGGAGTTAGGTGCTAACGATGCGTTACGAGGCTACCCTTTAAATCAGACCACAATTAATCTAGAAAAAATGATAGAGCAAGCTCACCAAGAAAACGCCGTTGTATTGTTAGTTGGTAATCAGATTCCGCAAAATTACGGCAAACGTTATACGCAAATGTTCTTTAACTTATATAAGGACATAGCGAGCAAGTACAATGTTGCCTATTTGCCTTTTATGCTTAAGGGCGTCGCTTTAAACAAAGATTTAATGCAAAACGATGGACTGCACCCTAATAAAGAAGGTCAGCCATTAGTACTGCAAAACATTCTGCCCTACTTACAGCCATTATTAGATAGTATTAAGTAGGTCGAAATAAGGAAAATAGATGAAAGCGGTTTTTTTAGACAGGGGTTCATTCCCAAAGAACATAAATATTGAGCTACCAACACACATCAGTGACGTTGTTGAATATGACAAGACAAGACCTGATCAAGTTGCAGAACGTATTAAAGAGGCGAATATCGTCCTTACTAACAAGGCGATTGTAAGTGCAGAAGCCATTAATGGCGCTTCAAAATTACAACTTGTTCAAGTCATGGCTACGGGCACAAACAATGTTGATAAAGAAGCTTGTGCAAGTCGCGGCATCAGCGTCCAAAATGTGGCTGACTACTCGACTATTAGTGTTCCTGAGCATACCTTTGCAATGTTGCTAGCACTTCGAAGAAACCTAACGTCTTACCTAAACGATGTGAAGTTGGGTAAATGGGCTGATTCAAAGCATTTCTGTTTTCTCGATTACCCAATTCAAGATCTTTCTGGTACAACTATGGTAATTATTGGCGGCGGTACGTTAGGGAAAAGAGTCGCTGATATCGCACGAGCGTTTGGTATGACAGCGATATTTGCTGATCGTAAGGGGGCTGAGACTATCAGAGCTGGCTATATAGACTTTCAAGAGGCGTTAAAAACGGCGGACGTCATAAGTATTAATTGTCCATTAACAGACGAAACCACCAACCTTATTAGCGACGCAGAGTTTTCTTTGATGAAATCGAGTTGTTTGTTATTGAATATTAGTCGTGGAGGTATTGTTGATGAGCATGCGCTTGTGAATGCCTTCGAAAACAACACCATTTCAGGCGCAGCGTTTGATGTTGCTACACAAGAACCGATGCCGTTGAATCACCCTTTACAGGCTCTTACTAAGTTGCCGAATTTTTTACTTACGCCTCATATTGCATGGGCAAGTAATGAAGCTATGCAAACCTTGGTTAATATTGCGATGGACAAAATAGCGTCTTTTATAGAAAAGACTAAATGACGCTAGATATTTTATTTCAAGATGAGTATCTGGTTGCCGTCAATAAACCAGCAGGTTTACTTGTACACAGAACACATCTGGCGAAAGACGAAGAAGATGCGGTGGTTCAAAGGTTGCGAGATCAGACAGGAAAATGGGTTTTTCCTGTCCATCGACTTGACCGAGGAACCTCCGGTGTATTGATCATGGCTTTTAATCCAGAGGTAGCAAGATTGCTTTCGACTCAATTTTCGGAGTCAACAACACAGAAAACTTATCATTGTTTAGTGCGAGGCTTTTGTGACGAGGCTGGCGTCATTGATTACCCTTTAGCGAAGCTCAATGAACAAAAAGGTCGTTCTCGCTTTAAACTAGCAGGAACAGAGAGAGACGCAGAAACTCGATTTACCAGGTTGGAGCAATATCAACTCCCTGTGGCTGTTAGCCGATATGACAGTATGCGGTTGAGTTGGATGGAAGTAACGCCAAAGCAAGGTCGAAAACATCAAATTCGCCGGCACTTTAAACATGCATTAAACCCGCTTGTGGGGGATTCCTGTTATGGCTGCCGCCATATTAATAAAGTAGCGAAATCCATTTGGCCTGATGATTTTAGACTGATGCTTCATGCTTCATGCCTCAAGCCTTCAGCTCAACCACCCAATAACAGATCAAATGATGACGCTAAAAGCCGATTTTAGTGACAAAATAGTTAACATTCTAAATAGCTTGGCGCTTTATAAAACGTGACTATTCAGACAAAACTGTCTGACCATCGATAAACCCAACAGTCATGAATTTCAGGCTCTAAATTAATGGCACCTTTCTGAACTTCATTTATTTCAAAGCCGCAAGACAGAAGGACTTGTATTGAGGCTTTGTTATGATCTGCCACTTGAGCATACACATTTCTCACACCGTTGCTGGCCCAAACTAGGAGTAAATTTTTTAGTACGTACTGAGCTATGCCTTTATTTGTGAAATTCTTAGCTATCCTGTACGACACTTCCAATGACAAATTTTCATTGTCTAAAATTTGTCCATTGAAACGGCCAATCAAAACATTATTCGGCAAATACACCAAATACTGGACTCGCTTATCATGTTTTTGAAGTAAGCGTTTTAAGTATATCTCCGTTTGTTGATGTAGCATTTGTTTAGGTAGAAATTGAGAGAACCAGCCTCTATTACGGAACTCAAAAAGTAAAATACTTCTAAGGTCTGCTTCAGTGGCTTGTCGAATTATAAGTGTACTTTTCATGGGCTGATTGGTACTTTTAAACGAGTAATATCGTGAGTTTAGTGTAGATAGTAATGAAATGCTTAATAATGTACTTTTTCCTCTCAATCACATCCTTTCAAGTGATAAAATACTCTATTTAAATACATGGCAGAGGCACTATAGACCATGAAGAACCGAAATATAGTTTATTCCACAGATCAAGGACGGCTTTGTCCAAATTGTGAATCCCCAATTTCAGACTGTCAGTGCAAAAATGAGCAGATTGTCGGTGATGGTAAAGTATTCATTAGTCTTGAGACAAAAGGACGTAAAGGCAAAGGCGTGACGGTTATTAAAGGTCTTCCGATGACGGATGAGGACCTCAAAGTGTTTGGGAAAAAATTAAAAACACAATGTGGTACAGGCGGCGCGGTAAAAGATGGGCAGATTGAAATTCAAGGAGACAGCCGCCAAAAAATTAAAGAATTACTCGAAAAAGCCGGAATCTCTAGTAAATTTTCTGGGCGTTAATGGCCATTAGAAACGAATAGTTTTGTTACATTTTGTTTTCAAAAACAGTAATATGCAACTAAGCGACATAAGAAATGGAACGGTAACTTTATCAAGCTTCTACGTGATTTTATTAAACATGAACTACCACCAACAAAATGGAACGTCATAGTGGTTAAAAATTTCGACAGGGGGTTCAATGTTCCAACATAATATCAAACAAGCTAATCAGCTCATGCGATCAGCGATTCCACTTATGGTGAAGCTAGACATCCCCCCTACTCCTTATAACTATGGGATATGGTATGAATATGCTTCAAACAGAAACCCAAAACTTAATCAAGTGGTGGACCGCGCTCTGCGTCGATTTGGCAGTTTACCTGCCTTCGTTTCAAAAGAACTTTTTCATGAATTTTTATTGCCTGAAGAGCATAAGCATGCCCAGCGTCAGGGCTCTGCACTAAAAAACCTCACCGCAACGTTAGGCGATGAAACGACAACCGTATCAAGTGAGCTTGCAAAATTTAATCGTACACTTCGTACTACAAAGAAAGCATTAAAAAATGCCAAAGATACGACTCAAATAGAACAAGTTGCTCTTTTGTTAGATCAAGGGTCTTTCAAAGCGAATCAAGCCATCGAGCTTTTTGGTCACGCCCTTTTTGCGGCCCAAGAAGAGCTTGCAACACTCCGAGCTGAGCTTTCCGACGCTAAGAGAAACACCGAGCTTGATGCAATGACATTGCTTGCGAATGAAAAAGGGTTTGAACGGTCATTATTTACATTGGTTCCTCATGCAGAAGATGATTTAACCTTGCTTCTAATTGATATTGATAATCTTGGTGACATCAACCAAGAGTATGGCAAAAAGGCAGGTACGTCTTTAATTCGGTATGTTGCTAAATTACTGTTAGGAAAATTACCTGAAAATGGTTTTATAGCGCGCCTGAACGGCGGTCGATTTGCTATGTTACTCAGTGAGACTGAATTAGCCATTGCCTCTCAATTAGCTGAGTCTTTGCGAAACGAAGTTTCAAATCAGAAGATACGTTATAAAAATACGAAAGTTCTGTTACGTCAAGTGACAGTGTCTGTAGGTGTAGCAACCTTGTTTGGTGATGAGAGCCCTGCAGAGTTGGTTGAACGAGCACAGCACTATTTATTGTATGCGAAGCGATCTGGAAAAAATTGCATTGCACACCATGAATAAAAAGCTTTAGGTTTAAGGTATTGTCATGAAAACCAATTTAGATCAATTGAATTGCGCTTATTTTGAGGTACGAGATTATGAGTGTGATTTGCAAGGAATTGTAAATAATGCGGCGTATCAAAACTATTTAGAGCATGCCAGGCATCAATTTATTAAGTCTCGTGGATTAGATTTTTCTGAAATCACGAAACGAGGTATACACCTGGTATTAATAAAGGCAGAACTTGAATATAAGCGATCCTTACAAAGCGGCGATCATTTTTATGTTCAAACGCGTGTAGAAAGAACCTCAAAATTAAAGCTAACGTTCCATCAAAGATTGTATCGAACTCCAGATGAACAACTGATGCTTAATGCAATTATGACAGTGACATCTACCACCAAAGAAGGTCGTCCTATTATTTTTGAGCAAGCAGATCTTTTGCTTGATAATAGAGCTTAAAAATAGAATAAATAAATCAAATTCAGACATAAAAAAACCGCTTTGTGAAGCGGTTTTTTTATGTCTGATTAACGTTAAGGGATATGCGATCAACTCGAAACTCGCTGGCAAGAGTAAAGAACATGGGGGAGCTTATTGTCATTTTTTGCCAACCCTAGGTACATAAATTTTCTAAAACCAAACGGGTATTTAAAATTCTAGATGGGTGCTGAACCGTTGCTCGGCATTTCAGCAATCAGCCTGTCGGCTTTAATCTACTTTAGCTCTTCTCGCTTTTGAGCACTGCGTGTTAATGCGCTTCTGTCTTGAGTGCTCGGGGGCGCGAATAAGATTTTTAGCCGCGTCATTAGTCCTAAATTAGCCCTCGATACTTCGGCTAACATGTCGCGCCATTCGCTGAACGTCACCTTGATGGGGTTAAAGCTGTTTACAGGTTTAGTAATGCCGTATTCCACGGTTTCCACTTCTTTTTCATAGGTGTCAAACAGGCGATCCCAGATGATCAAAATACCGGCGTAATTCTTGTCTATGTATTGTGGGTTACGACCATGATGCACTCTGTGGTGAGACGGCGTGTTGATTATCCACTCCAATGGTCCCAACGATTTTACTGCTTGAGTGTGAACAAAGAACTGCAAACCTAGGTTTAGCAGCACCACAAATATCACCCAGTTAGGATCAAAGCCTATGATCACTAAAGGCATCCAAAATACCCACATACCAGCTAATGGATACATTAACGATTGCCTAAACGCTGTACTAAAATTCATATTTTCTGAGCTGTGATGAACTACGTGAGCCGCCCACATCCAACGAACTCTATGGCTGGCGCGGTGGAACCAGTAATAGCAAACGTCTTGCGCTACCATTAAGATTAAAAATGCCTGCCAATTCATTTCAATATCAAACAAGCGCCAATCAAATATGGCTAAATATACGCTAGCAATCAATAGCCCTGTGAGTAAATCCGCTCCTTGGTGCATACCGGCTAATACAAAGTTACACACCACTTCTGCTGGGCGGTACTTTGCGCTTTTAGGTAATTTATTGCCTTTATCACCCCAGTACCATTCCAATAAAATGCACAAAAAAAACAGTGGCGCGAGCGCCAGCAGTAGCAATTCAGGGTGTTCGACTAAGGTCGAGAAGCTAAAGTCCATTGTCTATCCATAGTGGTTATTATTATTTTGATAATCAGGCTTACTTACACACGTTTTTATATTAGTTTGTTATTTGAGTTTTTTACATTAGTTTTTCAGCTCAGCTTACACTCGATTCCGTTACCACTTAGCAAAGTGATCCTCCGTAAGCCCAAGATGATTACTTAAGTGATATCGAACCCCGTTTGCATCAATGATATCGCCATTGAAATAGCCGATGTTTTGTCTAAAATTACTCTTAAGAAAACCAAGATTTATCTTCTCTTTACGGCAATTTAACGCTCTAAAGGTTAAATTGACTCTGCCATCCAAGGTGTTAATTTTCCAATAATCAGGGCTAATCCTCCGGTTAAACTCAAAGTTAGCTGGCCCAAGAAAGTGACGTTCACCGTTGATCCACATGACGTTTTCGCTGTTACCCGTTTCATTTACGCCAGCCGCTAAATTCAGCCCCAGTGTTCCCTGTGGCAAATGCGCATTGATACTGGCCCAGCGCCAACTGGTTTCTCTGCGCATAAAGCCGGCTGAAAAATCGTAACTGGCCAGTGCAAGGTGTAAAGGCTGAGGTTCATCTTTAATGATGAGTTTGCCATGTACAGATAAGGCATTATGCTTTTGAGTGTATGTCCAACCACTATAGCCCGTTGGTGTACACATACTCATCGGCAAGCTTAATTCAGGAGGGGTGAGACTAAGCTCGGCTTGAATATCAGCAGAATTGATACTGAGCTGCCATTGGCCGTCATGCATGGTGAATTCAATACGATTTTTAGAAAATGAGATGTTAGTGGAGCCAAATTTAGGCGATGGTGCCATCTTGTAGCCCATGGAAAACGGCTTTAAAGATTTTATTTCCGTTAATTGATTTTTTTCAACATCATAGAGATAGCAAAAACTGCTACCCACATAGCGAATCCCCGCGATGGCCACGCCAATAATATACCTTGGCGTAATGATGCTAACAAACTGAAATTGCTTGTAGTCAAAATGTTTTTTAAGCCATGACGCCCGCTTGTCCATCTCATCAAAATAAACAAACTGCTTAACTCCTAGAGACTCTGGGATACCATCAAACTGACCATACAGAGCCCGTCCTTCGGCATCAATAAGATTAGCAGGTGCGAGTTGTGGTAATAGAGGTTGCATATAAGCTCCATGTAACGATTTAACAACTTGGCAATAACTTAAAGTATTAACCCTATATGTCAATAATCACATTGTTATTAACAATTGTTGTTGGCAGTGGATGCTTGCAAAAAAGTGATTGGAAATATTGGTTAACATAAATAGAAAGCCAATCAACGGCTGTGAAGTCAAGTTACCCTGAATAGAGAAGGTGATAATCCAGCTGGTTGGAAAGGTATGCTTAAACCGCTATTGCCAGAACCAAGTGAGATCCAGAAGCGTAAGCATCATGCAGCCCTTCCTTATATTGAAATTACTGATTTCATGAAAGAGCTTTCCAAACGCCCTGGCCTTTCAGTCAGAGGGCTTGAGTACTCAATTTTAACGGTTGCTCGTTCTGGTGAAGTACGTGGTGCTACGTGGGATGAAATCGATTTTGATAACAAGATATGGATTATTCCAGCAGAGCGTATGAAAGCTCGCAAGGAACATCGAATCCCTCTTTCAATGGGTGCTATGAAGATACTTAACGAGCTTCCTCGTCAATTTAGTCTTCCCTGGTCAACAAGGTAAGTAAATGTCAGCTCTGAACTTACAGATAATGCAGCTAGAATTTGATCTGGGTTTTTTACCGACACTTCTACCGTCGTTTTTTCTTCTGACTGGATTGCTTCCGTAAGTGACTCGTTAATAGCAGATAACAAAAACTCAATAAAGACACTGCAGTCAGACTTGGCGTCCGCCTCTCTAAGAGATTGATAGTATTCTTCTTGCCTTGCTTTGATGACAGTTTCTACCGGCAAAAATGCAAGTAAAGGATGCCAGCGCTTTAATACTAATGTTTGCCAGAAACGTCCTATACGGCCATTACCATCACTAAACGGGTGAATAAATTCAAATTCATAGTGAAATGCTGCAGAGGCGATAAGAGGATGTGCATCAGTCCTTTTCAACCAATCCATTAACTGAATCATGAGTCGCGGAACTTGGTTTGCTGGTGGGGCCATATGAACTAATTGGTCCCCTCGATAGATACAAGCACCGCCATTGCCCTGCGCCCGTTAGCAGCCCTTTCATCATGATGGCATGCGCTTCAAGCAAGTCATCACCACTTGTTTCATTCCATTTGTCCATCAGTTCATAAACAGCGAAGGCGTTATGAACTTCTTGAATTTCTTTTGGTGAACCAAGGACCGTCTTACCATCTACCAAAGCCGTGACCTGCTCTAGCGATAAAGTATTCTGCTCTACAGCAAGAGATGCCTGGATAGTACGTATGCGGTTCTCTTTTATTAGCTTAGGAACAAGCTTATCTTTATTCGTTGCCGTCCACTCACCGACTTGCTGAGAGATTTCAGCGACCAAACGCATCATGGTGTGGGTCAATTCAAATGGTGGCATGTAAGGCATACTAGAACAGTTCCTAAATAACAGTTCCTTAATTAAAGTGGTAAAAGTAACCTGAGACAATCGGTATTATGTATTTCTACTTTATAAGTTAATCTTAAGATAACGAAAGGCCATAGTTGTTATCCATTGTTTTCATCTGCTTTCTTATCATTTGGTATAAAAGCCAAGTTAAGGCCGCATTTAGAGTGATAATTAAATAGCTATTAATTCGCTCTGGACTTCCCATTGTTCGTTGATGTATCTCTTTTAACCATTTGTCCTAGAATCATTATGGTAATAGTAACCATCCCGATCTTTAGAGGTTAGGATAACTCGGTTTCTAGCTTAAGCAAATTAAGCCTGAGTCTCGGTATAAAGAGACACAAAGAGACGCTTAGCTTCGGCAAAGTTGTTGGTACGTAGGGAGTGTTTGATTGTAGTCTTACCGATGATATGACGAATGTCTTTTGGAACGTCGAAGCGGTGGTAATAGATACCGCTTTTAGGATATTTCCACGGTTTAGGCATAGTAGACATTTTTTATTGATTCGCAGTAGTCAGCTTGTCAACCGTGCTAGCCTTTCGTACCAGTACGGTTGAGGACATTTTGCGACAACTCACTGATAAATTTAAAGTTTTTAAGTATCAATGACTTAGTAATAATGGCGGTGAGCAAGTCCGCCATAATAGAGTCCACTACAATCCAGTAAAATAAATTAAATCATTATATATTAGTAACTTACCTGAAGTTATTGTCCAGTAACGTCCAGTAAGATACACTTAAATCCCGCCTATATTGATGTACTGGTTGATGTACAAGGAAATTCGATGCCAAAAATTGCAAAAGAACTTACCATCCTTGCTGTCTCAAAGATAAAGAAAGACGGCCGCCACGCTGTTGGTGGTGTTAGTGGTCTATCTTTAAAAGTCGCTGGTAACTCTAGGAGCTGGGTTTTAAACATGCTCATGGGAACCAGAATAAACAAAGCAGGTAAAGAAGTTCCTAATCGTCTATTTCTCGGTTTGGGCAGTTATCCTGAAGTTACCCTTGCTGAAGCGAGGGATAAGGCTAGAGAGCTTCGTAGTGAGATCAAAGCCGGCATCAACCCTATAGAGGCGAAGAAAGAGCGAAAAGCTGAAGTCATTCGTCAACAAGGTAGAAACACCACTTTCAATGAGTGCGCTCAATTAGTTTTAAACATGAAAGAAAAAGAGCTTAAGAACATAAAACATATAGCACAATGGCGTTCTAGCTTAGAGAGCTACGCCTTCCCTGTTATCGGTCACTTACCTGTTAATCAAATCAACAAGACTCACATACTTGAAGTGCTTCAACCAATCTGGCTTGAGAAAAATGAGACAGCTAGCCGTCTGCGTGGACGCATTGAAACGATCTTGGACTACGCGAAAGCAAAAGAATTTAGAGAAGGTGATAATCCAGCTGGCTGGAAAGGCATGCTTAAACCGCTATTACCAGAGCCAAGTAAGATCCAGAACCGTAAGCATCATGCTGCCCTTCCCTATGCTGAAATTACTGATTTTATGAAAGAGCTTTCCAAACGCCCTGGCCTTTCAGCCAGAGCGCTTGAATTCTCAATTTTAACAGTTGCTCGTTCTGGTGAAGTTCGTGGTGCTACCTGGAGTGAAATTGATTTTGATAACAAGATTTGGATTATTCCAGCAGAGCGTATGAAAGCACGTAAAGAGCATCGCGTTCCGCTATCATCTGGCGCAATAAAGATACTTCAAGAGCTCCCTAGAGTCGCTGGTGGAAATTTAGTCTTCCCTGGTCAGCAAGGTAAGAAAATGTCAGATATGACGCTTACAGCTGTTCTTAAGCGAATGGATCGCAAAGATTTGACTCAACATGGTTTTCGTTCAACTTTCAGAGATTGGGCCGGTGAAACCACCAGCTTTCCTAGAGAAGTTATTGAGCACGCCCTTGCACATAAGCTAAAAGACCAGGCAGAGGCAGCTTATCAACGTGGGGATTTATTACAGAAAAGAAGATTATTGATGGAGGAATGGTATCTTGCTGGCTGTATAGGTGATATATAACTTAAAGTCGGACACATAAAAAACCAGCTATTTTTCGATATCAAAATGCATATTTAACTCACAAGTGAGTTTAGATTTATATAAGGACATATAACATGTTTAAAAAAATATTAGACCAAGCGAAATCTATATCCACTGAATCATTTGACACTATTTCTAATAAAGCAGTAGGTTTAAGAAATGATATTTCTGAACGTATACCAGAGGATGTTAAGTTCCAGGCTGAGAAACTATCCGATAACATAGGCAGCATGGTTGATAGCTTCGGTGAGAACTATGACTCTCAACTAGAAACAAAAGAAACTTATTGCTCTTGGTGTTTCGAAAAGCATTCTTGCACATTAGATGAAAAAGGAGGCTTGACAAGGAATATATATATTTGTGATGGCTGCAAAAATCATATTGTTAAATGTAGAGCTTGTTCTAACAAAGCTAAATACTCTAAATCTTCTGCTTCTACTCAAGAAGAAAAAAATCCAGGCTTTTGGTCGAATAATTTTTGCGCTGTTCATGCTGGAGAAATAGCAAAATTTGAAACCTTAAATTGGAAATTAAGCTCTATTGGTGAATATAGAGATATAGTAGAAAGAAATGATACTAATTATAAAAAAATAGGTAATACTGCCGCATATACAATTGGTGGAGCAGCAGTAATTGCTCCATTGGCATTAGCAGCAGCGCCAGCTATTGGAGGTGCTATTGGTACATCTATTTTAGGTTTTAGTGGTGCTTCCGCAACAAGTAGCGGACTTGCAATGCTTGGGGGAGGGTCATTAGCTGCCGGAGGATTGGGTATGGCAGGAGGCGTTGCTGTAGTCACGGCTACAGGTACAGCTTTAGGTGGTCGGTATGGTGCTGTTATTTCAAATAGTTATTATGGAGATATTGATGGTTTTGAAATAATTAAAACCAAGCCAGGAACTGGCACCCCTATTATTTGTATCGATGGTTTTTTGAATGAGAAAGTAAAAGAAGCTCCTGATAGCTGGGTGTCGCCAATTAGCTCTATATATCCTGAAAACCCAATATATTACGTCAAATGGGAATCAAAAAGGCTGAAAGATATAGCTTCATCTTTCTTTGCTGTTGGACGTGATAGTACTGGAAAAAGCTACTTGACTACAGCGGCTCTATCCGCTTCAAAAGCAGCGGCGAAGAAGCTAGCCCCAGCTGGCTTTGCTCTTCAGGCTCTTGGTCTTGCAGCCAATCCTTGGTCTGTAGCTAGTGTAAAAGCCTACGAAACAGGTGCTCTTTTAGCTGATATAATTGCACGAACAGATGATAAATTTATTTTGATTGGTCACTCACTCGGAGCTCGTGTCATCTACTCATGCTTAAGTGCACTTAACACGAAAGATCAG
This sequence comes from uncultured Marinomonas sp., assembly GCA_963975045.1. GTDB lineage: Bacteria > Pseudomonadota > Gammaproteobacteria > Pseudomonadales > Marinomonadaceae > Marinomonas. The sequence continues at coordinate 13,898 of CAXBGJ010000006.1, forward strand.
CAATACATTCAAGACGTACATTTACTTGGAGGGGCTGTATCTTGTCTTTGCTCACAAGATGAGAGCAATATAGGTAAGCCTAATTGGCATAACATTGAAAATAGCGTATCAGGCAATATTTATAACTACTACAGCTCAAATGATGACGTATTAAAATATCTTTATAGTGTTGGCGAAGGAGTGAAACTTGACTTTCAAAACCCTATTGGTAGAAACGAAATAAACAATCCATCTATTTTAAATATCAATGTTTCTTCAACTATTTCTGGACATACAAAATATAAGGAAGCCTTAACCTCAATAATTCAAAGAGGTTAAGCAGTTTAGGTAGCATGATGTTGCGATGAGAAAAATACTGAATTTTTGTAGTTGAAATGATTAATAGCACACTCATTTTTTCTATTTAGATTCAGTTTTTTTTGAAAAAATATTCTTTTTCTCGGGATGATTCCTCTCTTTCTGTCTTCTTACCATTCGATATAAAAGCCAAGTTATGGCCGCATCTAGTGTGATGCCTAAACCAAACATAATCGCGATTTTGTTCAAAGAAGGTATAAACAGTCCTTGCTGGTAGCTGATAAATGCAGCGCCATAAAACAGGGTGTTTACGATCAACGATTGATAGAGCATTAAGTCCGTTCGACCGATACCATAGAAATAGCTATCGATGACATTGTTGAAGGCAAAGACAACATAGAAGCCAATCATAACCATCACTAAATGAGTCACTTCGGAGGCGTTGTTTATACCCATGACGTTATGAACAAAACTTTCCCAAAACGATAGCGTCAGCAGCCATAGTGCGACAACGCCTAGCGTGATCATTAAATAGCTATTAACGCGACCCTCACTAAGCCCGTTGCTAGTTGCTGCATCTCTCTTCACCACTTGTCCTAGAGTCAATATTGGTAAGAGCAACCATCCCCAAATAAATCCATTTGCAACCCAAAACGTTCCTGCCTGCTGAAGCTGATTCATCAATTGAAGAATCATAACCACAAATGCGGTATTTCTAACAAAAGACTCTAATCCAGACTTGCTGCCTACATTGAGCCATAACTTTAACCAGGCTTGTTTTTTAAACCGTATGTCTTTGTAAGATAGCTTAATGCCATTGTGCTTAAGTAACTGAAGAGCAACAAAAATTAATAATGAATTCACCAAAATATTTGTCACTGCAATACCATTTACACCTAGCTTATAAGAAAACGGTAGTTGGCTAACCAGGGCACTATCACAAACTACGGTAAGTACTGTTTGGATGACTAAAAGCGTATAAAGAGCTTTGTACTTGCTGTGAAGCACAAGAAGCAAATTTATAAACATATACCCACTAGAAATAAAAATAGCGAGTGCTTCCAAGCGGATATAAACAATAGTGTCCTGCAAAAGCTCGCTATTTTGCTGCATGGCAGTGACGAGCTGAGGAGTAAATTGAACGACAAAAGCCGTCATGATGGCATAAACCAAAACAATGATAGCTAGAGATGAAACTGCCCTTTTCCTAAATTCTGCGGGGTTTAGGAAAACTTGTCCCAATATGAAGGCCAATGGAAGCATCAGAGCTTCACTAACAACCTCATAACCAATGTTTAACCAGGCAACTTGAGCCGCAATGCTAAGGGACCAGCTATCTGGCATACTTCCAATAAAATGAATGCGTGTGGTCGTATAAATAAGCGGGATGAAAGAGCTAGCAATTAGGGCCAACCAAAGCTTAAAGTTGATTTGAGTAAAATCCGTTTTTAACATAAAAATCCTTTAATTGTATTTACTAGCGATTAAGCTAATAAAAGAGAATTTATATCTAGCATCCTCATTTAACCCTAACCAATCTTCGATTAATTCAGCAATATTGTCAGGATCATTCGTCAAAGCAATGTGAAATTGTTTACGAAGAGAGCTTGCGAAAGCAAGCCTAACCTGCTTTAGCCTTTCACTATCGAGATTCAGTCTTATAATGTGAGTCGTGGCTAGCTCTTGTGATATATTCTGAGACACACACTCTTTCTCATTCAAAAATATAGAACCATCAGCATCATTAAATGAGAAAATAGGTTTTCTGTTATTTAGCAATATTGGCGGTATGAGCACCCCATCAGGCTCAATTTCTCCTTTCTTTTGCCCGCAAGTTAACTTTCCTTTATTTTTTTTATTCGCTCCAGTTCGATGATCTTTATCTTGATTTTTTGAAAAGTGCGAAGCTTGGGCTGTCCCCCCCAAACATCCAGGATACAAATTCTGCCACTCAATAGCTCTATTAGGTATGCCATCTCCAAAATAGCTATTATCATTTCCCTTCTTAGGGTAGAAGTGCTCAATCTGGTAATCAGTTTTTGCTATTAATTTATGTTCACAATAAATGCATAAACCCCCTGTTTTATTTATAGCATTTACCTTGAGAGCATTATTTACATCCGAATTAGCTTTCAACTGCTTCCATGTCGCATTAGGTGTTTCTAACCTGAATTTCCTGAGTAATTCAGGTTCTTCAATATGTATAATCGACATTACTTACTCTTTCTAGACTTCATCCAGTTTACACGTGTTATAGCTAAATCTGCCTCTATTAACATAGGTTCAGTCCCATCGGTTAAGCGAGTAAGTTCATCACGTAAAATCATAGCCTGATTTTCTTCACCCTGACCTGATTCAATTAAATCAAAGTACTCTTTAAGTTTTTGTGACACTTCGGTATCTGGTCTAGAGTTAACATATAAAATCTGCTGCAACACTCTACTATTTTCACCTCCATAAGGAGAGTTAACTTTTTCAGCAACTGGTGAGGAGCTTGATACTACCCGAATATACTCACCCTTGACGGCACTAAGTACCTGAGGGCTATGAGTAGTAACAACGAATTGAATATTGGGGAATAGCTCAGTTATATCTTTCAAAACTACTTGCTGCCATCTAGGATGCAAGTGAAGCTCTATTTCATCAATCAAAACCACACCAGATACATCGAGCGGATATTTCGAGGCTGGATTCAGAAGATAAGCCCTTCTGACAAGATCAATAGTAAGGGCAGCCATATTTCGATAGCCTTCACTTAGTTGCTCTAGAACTAATGAAACAACCTCATCATACTCATTCACCCAAGACACTACTACATCATTGCTTTTCTTATCGAAAGAAACATTCTGAGCCCTTTTCACTATTTGTTTAACGGCTCTAGTTACTAACAATTTAGCTGGGTGTATAAAAGTATGATTCTTTTTTTCATCTCTTAGTTTTAATTCATCCACTTCAATTTGTGAGAACCAGTTTTTTAAAATTCCATAATTTATTTTTGCGTCGAGAGCAGAATCATAACCTTCACTTCTTTGAGCTACAGCAAAAGGGTTGATAGAAACTTTACTGCTAGAGTTTGACAATGCTCGATTCGTTCCGTAATAAGCAATTAAAGGGTACTCAGTATCTGCATCCACTATTTGATTAGCAAAATCAGCAAGAGCTTGCGATCCTATTTTAGCTAAATTATTTTTACTAGAACCTTTCGACACTAAGTCCCAGCTTAGACTAGAAGCTGTTTCCATTGATATACGAGCAAAAGCAGCAATGCCATCAGGGCCGACATTGATATCAGATTTACGTATCAGTTTACCTTTAGCATCAGGCATCGCCGTTAAGAAAGGACCTAAGCCACATGAGATAGCCTCTAGCACAGAGGTTTTCCCTGCCCCATTTTCACCAACCAACACAGTTAAAGATTCATTTATTGGTATTGTAAAATCGGTGTAACCTCTGAAATTCGTTAACTTTACCTGGCTTACCTTAATCGTTTTCTCAACATATAAGCTAGGATTTAAGTTAAATTTATTATTAGCAATTTCTTCGGTAGTTACTGTTTTACTAAAACGTCCATCTGATGCACAAGACTCAACAATCTGATCAATATTTTCAGAGGTGAGTAGGTTTCTTCCTCTTCGAGGTTCGTAAAAAAGAGATGCGTCAACAAAACGAACGCTTCCTTTACTTTGTTTAGGGTTCATATCAAAAACTAATAATGCTGTTGCTATACCAGTTGAATAATGAATCCCTTTGGGGAGTAAAATAATGGTATTAATAACATTATTTTCTATAAGAGCTTGCCTGACAACTGCTTCTGAACCACCTCTAGTTAATGAACCTAATGACATCCCAATAATTAACCTAGTATCACTACATGATGCTGGAAACATTGAAAGCGTGGTAAACCAATCGGACCGTGATTCTGGAAGTAATTTACACAATGCAAGCCAAGGTCTTGAGTCACTGCTATAAAAAGAATCTCTAATAGAGCGTGGAAGTTTTAAGCCAAACGGTGGGAAAGAAACAATTAACTCATGAAATTCAGTCTGATATTGAGGATTAGAAATAGAGTCTCCAAGATAATCTACCCCGTGAATTCCTCCTAATATTCGGGTTATGATAACTTGAAAATGGACTTCACGAATCACTTCTTGTGTGTCAATTCTTACATTGCCATTCATAGCTTCATGAAAAGAAAATGCCGTACTTCCACCGCCTGAAAAAGGATCGCAGACTGACTTAGGCGAATAGGTCATACCTAGAGTAGTTACAAGTCTATTTACATCTCTAGGAGTATAGAACTCACTTCCAGATTTAGATTCATTTTCCGCAAAAAGGTTATTCAATTCACTAAGCGTAGACTTAGCCGTCTCTCTATTTTTGTTCGTTAGGTTACTGCTAATAGCAATCCGTACTGACTCTCTGTCAATTCGTTTGTTATAGAGTAAAATCTCTTGAATATACTCACTTATCAGCACCCCTAAAGCTTCAGAAAACAGACCTAAGCCTACACATGTTGATATCAGCTCAGTTATATGAGTTCTAACGACTTCAAATGAATGATATCTAGCCTCATTAAAATGATGACCGCTATTATCTTGCATATATCGAATGAACAAAATAGCGTAGGCAAATGAACGATAATTAGATATTGGTGCAGCACCTCGGATGTATTCCAATATTTTCCATATATCTTTTGCTTGCTTTCTAGCAGCATTATTCACTTCTTGATGCTTTTCCATAAATAATATTCTCTTATATTCATCTTAAACCTATCAAAAAGCACTTGGGTTTTGAGTGAAATTTTTTACAGCGATTATGTGCTCTTCTTCTCATCTGTACTGTTTTACTAACCTCAAAATTGGCTTTTAATTTAAGTGTTTTTAAGATTAGACAGTACTTTTACCATTACGTATTTTTTACTTCTTTTATCGCAGCGATGGCTCATGATTCTGCTTTTAATAAAGCACCTTTAAATTGCATAATTTTCTCAACCAACAATTCTTTCGCATTTTCGCCAGTTAGTTCGTCCAAAGAAACTTCAAAGCTACTTGTGTAAAGTTGTTGCTCTTCATCAATGCACTTAGGAGTTTTTTCATCACTACACTCTTCATAAGGATACGCATTCCACAAACCATCATACCAATTTAGATCGGTTTCTTTATGAGCCGTAAAGAAATAACACCGCAGGACGCTATTCGCATTTTCAGGAAGAATTTTTAAAGCCAATGCGTCTTCAAGAGGATCTAAATTTTGATTGTCATGCGTCCCTGTGTCAGCAATCACGCACATATCAAGCATCCACTCACCAGATTGCTGCTTGTTGTTGTCTTTGGCGTTATGAAATAAATAATTCGTATTCATGCCTGGCAATAGATCCCATGCTGATCTATTAAACACATTTGTTTGTTTCTGACATGGGCGTAAAAAACCAGATGGCTCCCATAAATAATAGTTTAGGCCCAAACGCTCATCACCAGTTACATCGGTTAACAACTGAAATATGCGCTGATAATAGGCAGCCAGTAAACGATGTGCCGAACGAACCTGATTGAATAATTCTTTGCTTTCTATATTGTCCATTTTTTCATGTTCCCTAAGTCAAAAGGTACTCTATTTTTAACCATCTCTGTAAATTCGAAAGAGCTGCCCTGCTCTTGAACAAAAGAAGGAATAATTGGTTCGTAAGACCACGTTTTCATTGGTTCATACGAGAATGTAGGAAAAGACCTAAGAGCGTTCCAATGGAGATCATTTCCTCGAATACCATAAAGTGATAAGGCCCCCAACATATCGCTTAGAATGAACTTATCTTGTGTAAGTGGCTCATCTGAATGGAGTAATTGAAAAAGATTTTTAGCCACGAACTTCCAAGATATTACAGCTAGGCCTTTTAATTTGTACTGATCATGCCGAAATAAGCTATCCCGCTCTATTTTCGAAACAGATTCAATACGACCGATAGCAAGAAAGTAAATCTCTTTGACATCTTGTTCTTGTGCAAAGTAACCTTCAATTTCAGCTCGCCACTGATCAACATATTGATTGCCTCCCTGTGGAGGTTTTACCTCTACAAGAAGATCAAAATCTTTGAATTTAATGAGAAGGTCGGGCTCTACAAACTGGCGATCATCACGATCAGGCAAATCGTATTTTGGCCAATAATCAATCCCTTCAAAACAAGTAAAATCGCCAGTGCCATCAAATATAAATTTAAGAATACGATGCTGAATAATAGGAGAAAGGTAAGCAAAGCGATTAAAAAACGCTGACGTCAATAAGTCTTCTCTTGTTTGGTAGAGCTGTTTCCAACTAACACTCTCCCCCTTTCCACCTACATCTATACGCCCAGCTTTTCCATTCAATATTGCTTGCAGCACAAGATACTCCCTTAATGACTTCCAAAGCTGACTAAGTAACGGACATGTTCACGGTTTACGAATCAGCTAATGATCGATCCCGCCACTTAAAATAAAGCTTTTGAGCATCTTCGAGATTTTTAAGTTTACTTGGAATGTTGGCAGTTTATTTTTTTCTAATTTCTCAAAGTATTCTTGGGCTTTTTCAATGTTAACTGAAGCTTTCAACGCATCGAATCGACCATAGCGGTTAATATTTTTTTCACTAAAGTTACTTCTCATTAATTCAACAAGCAGTGTTTTATCCAGTCCTAATGCGTTCACAACAGCGTTTAGTTGGGCGTTTTCGGCGCTGTCTTTGTAATCGTTGATGTAGTCTCTAAAGCTGTGGCCATCAATCAATTGCGCATCACCACGCTGCAAATCGTTTAGGAACAGTTTGGCGTATTTTTGCTCGCTTTGAGTAAGCGATGAAAATGTCTTATGCAGTTCATTAAGCGTTATTTCTACACTAGCTTTATCTTGATCTTTATCGAGTTCTTTTAAAAACTTGTCAAAGCGGCTGTTCATGTAGTCCGCATCGATTTTACCCGTATCAATTTCAGTAAGGTAGCCAGTGATGTCAAAAGGCACATCGCCACCACCTGCACCACCGCCATCGCCTTTACCAGCCAGTTCTTTGTACCTAATGGATAGGCCAAGATAGGTTTGCTCATTAATAGCAAGCACAACATCGTGCTTTTCATCGTTTTCACCAAATGAATACGTGAGTTCGTTCCAATTCAGTCCTTGCACTTTAGCTGCCTCAAGGTGTTGATTGAACTCTTTAAATAACGATGCAAATTGAGCACACTCTGCCGTATCATCCGGCAACCTTTCAAAATTACTGACGTTCGCACTGGCAAACAGTTCGGTAATGTTGTTAAAAACTTCGTTCATGGCTTCTAGGTTGCTTTCTAGTCTGTCCACAAACAAACCTATTGGTCTGTCGCCAGAATACAGTTTTACTGCGTCTTTGATGTGTTGCTCCATCGTGTGCGGGTAACGGTAATACCGAATCGTACCGTGTGGCTTATCTGGACCAAATAAGCGATTGGTACGAGAAAAGGCTTGAATGATATTTTGATACTTAATCACCTTGTCCAGATACAAGGTATTCAGCCACTTAGAATCAAAGCCCGTAAGCATTTGGTTTACGACGATAAGTAAGTCTAGCTGCTTAGTTGGGTCTTTATGGATTCGCTCATAGGGTTTCTTGTGAGCAAGTCGCGCAGCTAAATCTTTCTTAAATTTACCATGGTTAGCAAAATCAAAATTTTGGCCATAACGTGCGTTATAATCGGCCATGATTTCTTCTAAGCCTTTACCTTTAAATGTTGGGCCTCGGCCGCCACTGCCATCGTTGTCAATATTGGGATCGAACAGCGCCGATACTTTCAGTTCCGGGTTAGCCGCTTTTAAACGTCGATAATAATCTATCGCTTCCGCAATGCTGTGTGTCGCTAAAATCGCATGAAACTTATTGGCTTGACTGAGCACGTCCCAGTTTTGCAAAATATCCGCCACGACTTTTTCTTGGTGTTCGTCGCTTAAATACTGTGCTTTGGGTACATAATCTTCTATACCTTTAATGTATTTTCTGGCGGCATCTTTATGGCCCGCCATGGCGATGTCATTCATATAGGTATTAAATTTTTTCTTTTTAACTGGATCTGCCATCGCATCAGCAACAGACTCTGCTTTCGCTTCTGCAAGCGCTACAGCTTCTCGTATGTCTTTGTCTCTAAATGTGCTGACTTTATAAGGATCAAACCCTAGTACATTGCCATCACGAATACCATCGGCAATGCTGTAACGATGCAGCTCGCCACCAAAAACCGTACTGGTGGTATTACCATTATTTTCATTGCCTATTTCTATCGGCGTACCGGTAAAGCCAAAAAACAAAGCGCGTGGAAAGGTATTTTTAATCGTGATTAACATGTCACCGAATGTAGAGCGATGCGCTTCATCAATGATAAAAACAAGGCGTTTTTTACGAATTATATCAATGTCAGCCGAATTCGTCGCCTTACCCGCATCATCAACAGCTTCAAAAATATTACTCATTTTTTGAATTGAGCTAACAATCAAGATATCAGCTGTGTTTGCGCTTTTTAGCTTAGTGATCAAGACATCGGTGTTTTCCGTCGCTTGAACATCTTCATCATCACTCGCCAAGTTACGATATTCTGTTAAAGACTGTGTCCCAAGCTCAATACGATCCATTAAAAAAATCACCTTGTCGGCATCTTTAGATTTCGCGATTAGCTGCGCCGACTTGAAACTGGTCATGGTTTTACCTGAGCCAGTCGTATGCCAAACATACCCACCTAAGCGTTCAGCGTTACCGCTTAACTGCTTCCAGTTGGTTTTAGCCACTTTATCGGATATGGCATTGGCAGCGAAATACTGGTAACTACGCATCACTTTTAACACGCCATCGGTATCGTCCGCGACGGTATAAAAACCGATTAACTGGTGGGCCATGGGAATTGACAATAATATCGAAGCGATGTCTTTCCATTGATTCATGGGTTGGTTATTAAAATCTGCCCAGTTGAATTGGTAGTCTGGGTTAAAGCGCCCATCTATACCTGGATTGGCGAAATATTTGGTTTCATCTGGCTGCATAGCCACAAACACTTGCACCAGTGAAAACAGCCCAGTAAAGATGCCTTCTTTACTGTATTTCTCAATTTGGTTTACGGCTTGGCTTACTGGGATTCCACTGCGTTTTAATTCAACATGAATGACCGGCATGCCGTTAATTAGCAGCATCACATCGCCGCGTCTATCGTTGCGTAATGGACTGCCCCGTTCAAACTTGGGTTGTTGTACGATTTGATAGCGACTTTGACCGGCGGCTATTTCTTGGACGTCGTAAATTTTAAGATCTACCTCTTTCCCCATCTTTTCTTTGTGGGCAGAGTTATCACGTTTAATAACGACATAGCCACCGTTTATGAGGCCATTGAGCTTTAGAGGAGTTTTGAGCGCGGTAATTTGCTCAATGATTTGCTGCATTTCGCTAGTGGTGAGCGGAACATCGTTTAAACGATCCTGCTGGCGGTTGTTTTCAAATAAAATATTGGCCCAGTTTTGCAGTAAGTCGGCTTCGGTTTGGTTTTTTAACACCTCCGCTTCCCAGCCTTTATTGATTAATACCTCAATAAAAGCTTGTTCGAAATCCGCTTCTCTTTTGAATGTGGTCATGCTTGCTCCCTGCTAGACAAACATCTTGCTCAAGCAGGCTTGCTTGATGTTATTGAGTTTGGTGATTTGTTGTTGGTGTTGGTTGATTAGGCTATCGAGTTTTTGGAAGTAGTTGCCGATGACGGTTTGTTCTTCCTTCTTAGGCATTGTAAACAATAAAGCAACTAAGTCGCTATTTCTTATGTGAACAACAGATTTACCCTGTGCTTTACTAGCTAACTCCTTCTGAGGATATCCGTTGGATATCACCAAAGCTAAAAATACGGGATTGATTTTATCGTTTGGATAAATGATATTCAGATCACCGCCGAGAATTACGCCTGATTCACAAACGGCTGATGCTCTAGCTATATCTTCAGAAGATTCACCAGAGGCTGGCACTATGACTTCGTTACCAACACTTTTAAGGGATTTAGACTTTTCTATTGCGAACGTATCAACCTGAGAAATTACGGTCTGATAATTTGTATACAGGCGTCCATATAAAATTATTGGAGTTCCAGACTCAGATAAATCACTCTTTGAATAGCCTTGGCCTTTTGTGAATCTCGCATATTCCCCTAGAGTAACTTCCTCCCACTCCCCACTAAACCCTTTAAAGCGGATTTCTGGAATAGTTTCGCCTTGTTTGGGAAACATCTTTTCCAGCATGGCTTTTTTGATGCTGCTGAGCTTGTCATGCTTTTGTTGGTGTTGGTTGATTAGGCTATCAAGTTTTTGGAAAGTGTTGCCGATAGCGATTTGCTCATCTAATAAATTTGGATAATATATAGCGAAGTTTTTAAGCGTGTTTGCGTTGATATTTTGTTGGGCCCCACCAGCCTGCATCCCATTCATTTGTTGTTTACCTGAGTCAGAATTGATATAGGTTGAAACAAAAAAGGGACTAACTTCCTTTCTCTTAACGCGTGTAATTAGTGTTGTGAAGCTTTGAGCATTATTCAATGAGCTAGGTAGAACGGCGCTTAACCCTGGATATCCAGTTCTCACCGTCAAAATATCACCTGTCTGTAGTCTCTTTGTTTTGTTGGCTTTATCAAAATCATGAGAAATTGCTTGCAAATTCTTTGTATCAATGTAGCTATTTTTTATGTCTTGATTTTTAATAAAAGGAACACCCGTTAAGAAGCTAACGAAGTGCTTACTAGATGAAGTTGCAATGCCGACTGAAATTTTCTCAGACACTTCAAAAAGTAATTTTTGTTCCCATGGCCCACTAAACCCTTCAAACCTAATCTCTGGCACATTTTTGTTCACACTCATCTTATTCGCCCTTCAATAAGCTAGTCAATTCGGCCAAGCCCTGCATATCAGATTCATTGCCAGTGAGCTCGCCCATCATCTCGGCAAGTTCTTGCTCGGTGGTTTTTATGTCGTTTGCTACTCGCGAGTAAGTGACGGTGTATTTATCGGCTAGGGCTTGTACCAGGTTAGTGAGCTGAGTAATCACGCTGCTTGGCATGGCGGCGAGTTCCATGCTTAACGGTGTTATCCATTTTAAGTGGAGCAATTCATTGACTTGCTCTTCGGTTAAACTTTCAATTGTGGTTTTGGTTTTTAAGTGCAGAGCAATGGCGTCTTCTTTGACCGTTTTTTTCAGGGCTTTTTCTTCGTCAATTAACATACTGGTGCGAATGATTTTCGATTCATAGCTTTCTTCGGCAAATGTCACTTTACTGTCTTTTTGTTCTTTCAAGAGAGCTTTAGCGGCTTTGCTCACTTCGGCATTAGCAAAACCGTCTTGACTGTCTTTTAGCGTATCTTGCTCTTTCTCTTCTTCGGTCAGTGATTCTAAGATTTCTTCAAAGTCGCTGGCGATTTCTGCCAAGCGTGATTCTTGCTTAGCTATGGCTTGCAGGTCGTCTTGCAGATACGTTCGTTGAACGAGGTCGAAAGGCATAATATGACCTTTCCAACCGTCTTGCACTTCGGCTTCTTTGTTGTCTTTCTTTTTGATGACCATGTTAGGATCAATTTGCTTAGTCGCTACAAAGCCTTCCGTTTGCATCATTTCAAGATCGGCACTGATGATTTGCCACTGGTTGTTCAAGTGCTGGTACGCTTGGTATTTATCCACCAGCGCGATGGGTGCTAGCCGCTCAAACAGTCCAACACTGAGCAGCGCTTCTTGCTGGTGACGGTTTACGGATTCCCAGCCTTCGATAAGAGTCGTGTTTAAATGCTCATCAAACCCTTTAAAGGCATGATTGTACGTTTCAATGAAACGAACCACGTCGGCATTGTTAGTAATAGTGGCGTTCACTTCCTCTTTCGAAATAGCCAATTCACTGTAGCTGGGGGATTTTGCGGTAAACAGCGTGTTATATAGCCCTGGCAATGCCTCCCAATAGCGGTTTAGCTGGGCAATTTCGCTGTTAGGAATGCCACCTAACATGGTGGCATGTAAATCCCAGCTTTCGGCTGCGGCAGAGGAATCCACATAACGCGGTATATTTAGGTTGTAGTCGTTTTGTCGAATGGTGTCTTTGCTGACAAGTTGAGAAAATTTATCATGGCTTTCACGGCTGATGACCGTGTCGGTAATGCGCTTAATGTCAGACGCTTGCAGCTTGTTGTTTTTGCCTTCTTTTAGAAAGTGTTTAGACGCATCGATAATTAAGACGTCTGTATTAGTGCGCTTTTGCTTAAGTACTAAAATAACGGTAGGAATACCCGTGCCAAAAAAGATATTGGCCGGTAGGCCAATAATGGCATCAATGTGGTTGTTTTCAATCAACTGGGTACGGATTTGACCTTCTTCCCCACCACGGAATAACACGCCATGAGGCAATACGATGGTCATAATACCGTCGGGTTTTAAGTGGTACAGGTCATGCAACAGGAAGGCAAAATCCGCTTTGGTCTTCGGTGCTAAGCCAAAGCGTGAATACCGTGGATCGCTCTCTTTAAACGCTGGATCCCAGTTTTGCGAATAAGGCGGGTTAGAGACCACGGCATCGACATACAAAGCTTCGTATGAACCTTGCGGGTCGTTTTCATCAAAGTACGGCCAATCATCTTCTAAGGTATCGCCATTACGCGTTTGGATATTACTGGCCTTAATGCCTCGCATGATAAGGTTCATACGGGTTAAGTTGTAGGTATTGGCTTTAAGTTCTTGGGCATAATAGGTAATGCTGTCTTTATTTTTGGCGTATTGCCCTACTGCATTACCAATGTTGATCAACAGAGAGCCGGAGCCACTGGTAGGGTCGTAAATTTCGATGTTGTCTTTGTGCTTTAGTTCATGGGCTATGATGTGAGACATGAGCAGAGAGACTTCATGAGGCGTGTAGAATTCGCCTGCTTTCTTACCTGCATTAGCGGCAAACTTTTCGATCAAGTATTCATAAATGTAACCTAGTACGTCGTAACCCTGCTTACCGTTCATCGGGATACTTTTGATTAGATGTAGTAAGTCGCTGATGGCTTTGGTTCGCTTTCCTGTGCTTTCACCTATCTTACTAAGGCCTGTTTCCAGAGTGGTAAAAATACCATCAAATAGCTTTTTATGATTTTTGTGGATGAGTCGGCTAAACGCAGAAAGTGCATCGCGCACGTTGGATTCGTCAAAATCAGAGGTTGGATCTACCCAGGTAGAAAATAAGTTATCGTAGCTAATAAAATAACCAAGGTTACTTTGAACAAAATCAAGCGTTTCGGCATCGCCTTCATTTAAGGCTTTGATGCCTTCTTTTGTCATGCCTTGATCAGTAACAAAAGCAACCAGTTGGTCACTAAGGTATTTGTAGAAGATAAAACCTAAAATGTAGTCTTTGTACTCGTTCGCTTCGATCTTCGAACGCATTTGGTTTGCCGATTCCCAAATCTTCGCGGCTAATTGCTGTTTGTTCATAGTTAACTCTTTTCCTGATTTTCAAATAGAGCGTAAACCGTCGTATGGCTACGCTTCAAAAAATTCTTCGTCGATTTTTTTAATGTATAAGGTTTGTTCATTACGGCTACCAATGTTGTAGCGCAACATGAGCCTAGCTAAATCGTTGCCATTTACTAGTACGATTCTGGTACTGAGCTTTTGAGCAGTGTCTATCGCGGAGCTGGTAAAGTCTGACGTGGTGATAAATAAGCCTTTTTGGGCGTTGTGTAAGTTTAACGCTCCAAAGAAGTCTCGAATGTCTCCAGAGCTAATGTTATTACCTTGCTTGTAGCGTTTAGCTTGGATGTAAATTTGGTCTACACCTAAAGGGTCTTGATTGATTATGCCATCTACACCGTTGTCACCAGACTTCCCTAAGGCGTGGGCTGTGCCCTCTTCTGTGCCGCCGTAACCCATAGCAATGAGCAAGTCTATTAACAACTGTTCAAAGAAGGCCGGAGAGACGTTACGAGTCCGTTCCAAGATATCTTGAGCTAGTGCGTCATTAATTGTCTTATAAGCATTACGAAGGGCCTCATCAGGGGTGATGCCACTGTCTTCTTCTTGTTGGTCTAGTTTTATTGACGCTTGTTTCGTGTTTTCTACTGTTACTTTTGTATTGCTTAAACTCGTAAAGGCAACAAATTCATCAAACTGTTTAAGATATTGATTATTAATATCCAGATTCGGTGTGTTTAAGGCAGTAATGCCACGATTAGTAATGACAAAGTGCGCACGACGTTGGCTATCTTTAGCAAGGTAGGTACGAGCCCAACCAACACGGTTATCTAAAATTGGTTGCTTGCCACTTGGCAGCGGCTGAACGCGCTCATCGTCTGTTAGCTCGAAATGGTCCGCAATGCTATTGATGATGTCTCGAAGCTTCACTTCGTTTGTAGTTGACTGCTGAAGAGCCTGAAGAAAAGGCCTCATGCAATCTTGATAATTGGGAATAATCCGTTATCCTTTTGTTTCTCTATCCATGCGTCTAGGTCTTCACGCTTAAAACGCCACGAACCACCCACTTTAAAACCTGGCAACTTCCCTTCGCTTGCTAGTCGATATGCCGTTTTTTCAGCCAGCTTTAAATAGGCAGCTACTTCTCTCAAGGTTAGAATTTGATCTTCCATTAAGAATTCCATCTTGCTTGGATTGGATTATTTACAATTAATACTGAGAGAATACGAGAAAATTGGGGAATGGACAATAAATCATATATTCCACTTCAAATAAATAGACTTAATCTTCGCCATCTAAAATCGGTAGTCACCAACACCTTCACACATGAGGGTGCTGGTGGTCTTTAATCGCAATATTATCTGATGTTTAACCACGTTGCTGAATCAACTCTTCTATCCAGTCTTCAATTTCAGACTCAACCCAAGCAACCATTCTTTCTCCAAGCTTCACTGGCTTGGGGAAATGGTCTTTACTCATTCTATTATAGATAGTTGAACGGCTTAAGCCGGTTAACCTCAACACTTCTTTTAATCGTATTAGTCTCATGGTGAACTCCTGTACGGTCTCATTCACCTCATTACGAAAAAAAGTTTTCTATAAAAAAGATCACACCAAGAGGGATGTTACATCCCTTATAAACACTGGCTTTCACCCTCCTCATCTGTACAAAAAATACCTGTTATTCAATAAAGTCTGATGCCTATATTACTTATTAGCTAACAATGAATAAGTAAAAGGAATCTTCAGAATGAGTAATTCAAACCACTATGTAACAAGAAAACCTATGACTGCCGATCAGGTACTGGAGATGGCTTCCGAGATAATCGCTTCCAAATACAAGCGCGGAGAAACATTGGTTACAGCTGAGGCGGCAAAAAAATTTCTACAGTCCAAACTTGGTCATTATGATAGAGAGGTTTTTGCTATTCTTTTATTAGATAACCAACACCGCCTAATCGAGTACCAAGAGCTGTTCTTCGGAACAATTGACTCTGCAAGCGTTTATCCAAGGGAAGTTGTTAAGGCTGCACTGCAACACAATGCCGCTGCAGTAATGTTTGCTCACAATCATCCATCAGGAGATCCACAGCCTTCTATGGCAGACCAAAACATTACCGACAAGCTAACGGAGGCTTTAAAAATGATTGATATCAGAGTGCTGGATCACATTGTGGTTGGAAAAGAGTGCGTGTCGTTCGCTGAACTGGGCCTGCTGTAAGAACACGGTCCTGCCATAGAATCCTAACGTTCGAGAGTTAATCCCTTACCCTTTAGCTTCATTAAAATCCATAAGAGTCAAAAGGAGTTTTTAATAATGTTTACCAAATTATTCTTACTAATGTGCTTTGTTGGCATTCCATATAAGCAGAATTTTCATGACATAAAGTCTGTAATCAAACAGGTACTGATTAATGTCTATGTTCGTTTGGTTACTCTAGGAAGAATCATGCTCTACCATACTCTGCATTGGTTTTTGATCAAGATCCTACTTTGACGCTATCAAGACAAAGACCATAAACTTTGGCAGCAGAAACAGACAAGCACCATTCAGGTGCTTGTCTGTAATTTATAACTAATGTTGTTTATTTTTGGCTACAGCCAAAGCTCCTTCCGCCCTGCCCGTATTGCTTTGTATCAATCTTTGCAAGATAACTGATCCAATGCGCTACTGATTCTAATGGCGTAGCTTCGATTTTCATGAATTCATCGTAAGACTTCGTAGGATTAGGGTCATTAATATTGACGTACATTAATGGACCAGGGAAATGAACATACTTGCTGCAAGAGTTTGATTCGATACAAATAGCACGGCACCAGGCAATATTAAGCATGTAACATAGCTGCCCTCGCAAAGGGTGACGTAGATCACCGAAACTACGAAAAGTGTCGCCGTTCATAAAAAAGAAAACATGATAATGAACATTCTTAGAGGTAGATTGCTCTCGACACCAAACATATCGTACAGCTGTATGGTGTGCCCTACTGCCACGCTTAGACCTTGCTTTAATCTCAGTATCAACTTGAGCTTTGAATGAAGCAATAAAACGACTAATACAATCGTTTTCTGTTATTGAACATTGGTAAGTCTGTGGGAAGCGAAGCTCCGTATGAAAGACAATGCTACGCGGGTGCTGAGTAAAAGCTGTACTCATCACGTTATGGATTTGCGAAAGATAACGTTCAACTAATTGGTAGTTGGTGTTGACTGGTAATTCTCTGAATGTGTTGCCTTGTAAAAATGATATATGTTTTGACATAGCTGTTCTCCTGCGATTCTATTCACAGGGTTTACCAACTATGTTTTTTAAAACTCTTACATGCCTCTAATATTACTTATATAGGCTTATAGCTGTGCATGGTCATATACATTCTTATTATTGGTTAAGATCTATAGATCTATTACAGACAAAAAAAGAAAAATTAAAGCCAAGCGGTATATAGCCTCTAGCCCATTTAGCTGCAAAAAAATCACTCTGAAGTTATTTATCCCTACTGATATCAAATTGTTACAAGGTATGAGTACAAACCACCTACAAATTCATCAAATTCATCAAATTCATCAAATTTTATCTCTTTAGCATTTCCTATCGTTGAGCAAATTTCACCATCGACACCCACACTCAGTACATCACTTTGATACTTGCCATGAGCTTCAAAAACAACTTCAAATTTTGAAAAATGTGTGTTGAGTTTTTTAGTGGGTATAATCAACATAGATTTTGGTCGAAACGACACTCCATACTGGAAGAGCAGTAAAAATTTATGGGCGATAGCTGTTCTATGGATCCACAATGATATGAGCTTTAGAAGGTCAACATAAACATCATTAACAATAACATTTTTAGGGGTCAAAAAATCGAGAGTCAGTGACTCATCAATCGGCTGCACTTCATTACTCGTACCTATTTGATCCCAATATTCGATTAAATATATTGAAGTAAAATGGCAAATTACAAATTGCAGATGATCATGAACGTTTACCTTTGCCCTTCTGTTATCCTTATCAAACAGTTTTTTAATTGAATTCAAATCAAAATCATACTCATTAAACGTAAGATGAATTGTTTTCATCCCTGCTAATAAAGCAGAAACCTCAGAAATGCCAAAAAACTCCGAATCATAAAAATTAGGCATGTTAGCGGTAAGACGAGTTGCCTTGGGAAACAAATCAGAAATGAATGCATTCATGACATCCAGAATCAAGACTCCCTTGCTCTTACCAAAGATTGCCTTATGACTACACCCAGGGATATAGACACTTAAGAGGCCAATTGCTTTCAATGCCTTAATTCGAAGCTTTATGCTGCCAGTGCTTACACCCATCAACTTAGATAGTTCAGAAATAGATAGGCTCGAAACTCTCCCTAAAGAGTCAGATTTCAAAATCAGTATTAACAATAAAAAACGATTTGAATTAGACAGTTTTACGTCTTCATTTCTTCTTACAATCGGCTCATAGGCTTTGCGTATGATTTTCGAATAATTCAAATGATTTGCTTCGGTAACACTTCCCAAAATACGGTCTGTCACTATCCATTTATCGCAATGCTCTGTAAAAAAATACCTGTTTGGTCCTCTAGTGCCATAGTTTTTTTCAACCTTCAAAAAATTCATAAACTGTATTTTCTTAAAAAACGCTGTAATGCTTTTCCTCGAAGCTGGATGCTCATTAACAAGCTTTTCAATAGAGCATGAAAAGAATGGGAGCTGACCATAATCCAGATAAAGAGAGAGCAAGAGCAACCGTTCGTCTGGCGTGAGGATCTGGGTACTAATCACATTAAAGCCTTTAATATATAGCAGTAAGACAGGCTATTTTTGAGAATGTTACTTGTTTTGATTCAAGTATACAATCTAGTATTTATCAGGATGTAGCACTAGTTAAGTGTTAATTTTTGAACTATGCTACAAGAAACTCAGCTAGCAAAACTTATATATTGGTTAAGACTAATCATACAAATAAAGACTGACATGAAATGAACGATACGTATAAACCTGTGCGGGTAGCAGAACACCCAAGAAATATAAAAATGGTCGAGCGACTGAAATGGATTGTGCCTACTGATGAAATTCAATCTGCATGGATCAATGATTACACCCAGAAAAATCAAAAATTTCAGAACATCACCTGTTTTTTTGAGCTAAGCCTAAACAACCAAGCAAACTTAAATAATGTAAAAAAATTCATCAATTATGCATATATGTGGCATGAAACAAGTGAAACTCGAGAGACCTGTAGACAGATGAAAACCGCATGGAAGCAGTATATAAAAAGGAAGCAATCTAAACAAAAAAATGGTGTGTTCAACATTTCACCAGCTGCTCATAAAGAATTAATGTATTGGTGTAAAGTTAATGAAATGAGTCAAAGTGAGGTTATTGAAAACGCTCTACTCTACTTAAAAGCCAATAGGAAAGAGTTAGGAAAATAAAGCCTAGAGCAAAAAAAACCAGTTAGAAGCTAATCTAACTGGTTTTCTATTGATGTACTTTTTGATGTACAAATTCTAAAATCACTCTGTAACCCTTGATTCTAGAGGAATAATGGCGGTGAGCAAGAGATTCGAACTCTTGATGCCTTACGACATACACGCTTTCCAGGCGTGCTCCTTCGGCCACTCGGACAGCTCACCAAAATTTACGCCCTGCGTAATTTGTGTCGCGTATTTTAGAGATCAAGACTTTAGATTGCAACTTCTTTTGTAAAATAAAGCTTAGAAATTAATCTCTTACCCATTTTAAATGATTTTCTAAATCAACTTCAGGGATCGATGAGGGTTCTTCCTTAGGTGTGCCAACATAAATCAGACCAACAATTTGGTCAGTTTCTTCTAAAAAAAGAAGTTCTTTGGTTTTTTGAGTAAAACACGCCGGCCCGCTACGCCAGATAGCACCATAACCAAGAGCATTTAAACCAAGTAACACTTGTTGAGCGGCGGCCGATACGGCCATGACTTGCTCTATTTCTGGTACTTTAGGATGCTTTTGTATGCTCGCATAGACTAATAGGACCGTCGGAGCTCGGAATGCTTTTTTAGTAAAAGCCTCTTCTTTATTTGCAGGAATTGAGCTTACTTCTGATAAGGCATGTTGCCAATAAACTTGACCTAACTTAGCGCGCCCTTCACCTTCGTAAATGCGAAAGCGCCATGGTTTAAGGTTGCCATGATCCGGGGCACGACATGCGGCGCTTAGAATAGACGTCCATTCGTCAACAGTCGGTGCTGGTGCAATCAAGAGCGACTGAGATACACGATTACGCATGAATGCTATAAATTCTTTACTCATAAAATTTTTATTCCGTTAACATTAAGAAAGGCGGCAGGTTAAGATAAGATTTACTATGGTTTAATGGTAATGGAAATTGCATCCATTATCTCGGGGTCTAGGAGTTTTTTATGTCTAAGTGGTTAGTTTGGACTCTGCTTGAGTTAAGTACCTTTCTTTTGTTGGCCAATCTCACTTTTTTATGGCTATCTCATTCTCTTCGTAAAAAAAGTCAGGAAGATAAGGCTAACGCTCAGCAACAGGAAGGGGCTGCTGTGGATATTGAAGTCGATAGCGAACCTGAAAGCTATAAAGGCTTGGCACACTTTTTAGATTTACAAATTAATTTCACTGCAGCCTCTATTATTCCGGGAAAAGTAAATCAACACGAAATCAATAGGTTAAAAATTTGGGGGACTATACTCAAGGCAGAAAGAGCCATTTTACTTAATCAAACTAGTGGAAATCCTAAGCCAATTTTAAATAAATTTTTATCAGACTTGTTCTATGCGTTGTCTACCCCAAAGCTTCAAAACACGAGCATCAGTGAGTTGAATCAAAGCTTAGAAGAAATGAAAGCAGAATTTTACCAAACGACAGAGCTGCTTATAACAAAAGAGTCTTTATCAAAAAGTCAGTTTTCACTTAATGAAGATTTACGTGAAAATATAGATCGGGCAAAACAGCGAATTAAGCAACTGGCAGTTAAGAAGCTTGAGCAAAAGCGTTTAGAGATAGAAGTTTTTGAGTTAACGAAAAAAATCACCCACTTAGAAATGGCTCAGGCGGAAAGCTCTGGAGGCTTTACTAAGTTTAACCTGCAAGCTCCAACTGCTCACAAGCAAGAAAAGCAGGCTCGTAACGCTTCATTTAAACAGATATCAAGCTTAAGCCATCTATCCGACCGCCAGAAAATGGTTATCGATCAGCTTAAAGTTCAAATCGACAAAACTAATAAAAACAATAACTCACAAGACGCTGTTGAGGCTCAGAGAGTGGCTATTGCCAAAATGGAGCGTATGTCAGAAGAGTCTCAAAGTTTAATTTCACAGCTTGATAGTGAACTTGAAACATCCAGCTTATCTATTTCGTCATTAAGACAGGATATTAGTGCAAAAGATGCAAAGCTGGCTGAAATGGAAAGACAACTGATTCAAAGTAATGAAACAGCAATAGGAAATCTTCAGACTCTAAACGTAAATAAGAAAGAGACGTTAGTCTCTCTTCGTGATGACTTAGATTTAGCGCTTCAAAATATGTCAACGGATAGTCTTATAGAGCAGGACAAGGATACTAAAATGCTTGAGCGTTTATTGCAGGAATCTGAAACTTGCGTCACTTTATTGGCCCAAGAGCTAGAAACTGCAGAAGATACAAATCACCATCTAAGGGAAAAGGTAGAAGCCCTTGCTCTGGGTGGAAGAGATTCACCATCAAGCTTATCTAAGACTCTGCAAGAGCAAAGAGAAAAGAACCGAGATTTAGCGCTGCAGACCACAGAGCTTAAGAATAAATTATTGAATGTCGCGTCAAGTAAGGATTACCAAGAGCTGAGAGTGGTATATAACAAGAAGAGTCTTGAATGTGATCGTTTACAACTTGCGTTTTCTGATCTGGAAGTAAAATATTTAGGGACCCTAAGCAATTAGTCGTCCCTAAATTCAATTTAATTATTATCTTTGAAAGTTGAGCATTCGCTGTAATGGAATGAGTGCTTTCAATCTCGTTTCTTCTGGAATATGAATCTCCCCCGAGCCATCTCTGAGCGCATTGCGCAGCATCTCTAGGCTGTTTAGCGCCATCCAAGGGCAATGCGCACAACTTCTGCAACTTGCACCTGAGCCTGCCGTTGGAGCCTCAATGAATCGTTTCTTGGGGGAAGCTTGTTTCATCTTGTAAAAAATCCCCCTATCCGTCGCCACAATAAAGGTTTCGTTTGGCATATTTTTCGTAGCATTCAGCAACTGCGACGTTGAACCTACCACATCTGCAATCTCAACCACGGGTTCTGGCGATTCAGGATGAACAAGTATGGCAGCATTAGGGTAGACAGTTTTTAAGTCTAAAATCCCTTTGGCTTTAAATTCTTCATGGACAATGCAAGCTCCATCCCAAAGAATCATATCCGCACCGGTTTCTCGCTGGATATAACCACCTAGGTGCTGATCCGGCGCCCAAATGATCTTCTCGCCCTGCTCAACAAGGTGTTCGACAACGTCTAGTGCAATACTGGATGTAACAACCCAATCGGCACGGGCTTTGACGGCCGCAGAAGTGTTTGCATACACAACCACTTTTCTATCAGGGTATTGATCACAAAAAGCAGAAAACTCATCAATCGGACAGCCGATGTCTAATGAACATGTAGCTTCTAGGGTTGGCATTAGAATGGTTTTTTCTGGGCTTAATATTTTTGCAGTTTCACCCATGAATTTAACACCAGCAACCACTAAGGTGTCGGCATCATGGTTCGCCCCAAAACGAGCCATTTCCAAGGAGTCAGCGATTACCCCCCCTGTTTCTTCGGCTAATTCTTGAATGGCATCTTCCGTGTAGTAATGTGCTACTAAAACTGCATTTTTTTGTTTCAGTAAAGATTTGATTTCAGTACGGATTTCTTCATCGTCAATAGACTTTATTTGAAGACTTTGCTCAGCTTCCGATAGATACTTTTGGACAGTGTCTCGAAGTGCTGCTTTATTGAAAAGTTCGGACATATCATTACCCCTTAAGAAACTGGGAGCGGAATGAGTGTTTTTTGGTGGGTCGTACTGGATTCGAACCAGTGACCAATTGATTAAAAGTCAACTGCTCTACCAACTGAGCTAACGACCCAACGGGTTGCGTATAATACAGAACCCGTCGAGGAATACAAGCTATTTAATTTTACTTAAATACCCAGCAGATAACTTAGCTGCCTTGCTGTCGGGAAAACGTCTAATGACATCTTGTAAATAAGATTTCGCCTTGACGGTGTCGCCAAGTTGATCGCTAACCGTTCCTAACTTATACAAGGAGTCTTGTTCTTTACTATGTCCTGGAAAGTTCTGGAGAACAGTAGAAAATGCTTCTATTGCTTCTCTGGATTTCCCCTGAACCAACTTCACTTCCCCTAACCAATAATAACCATTACCCGTTAATGAGTTGTTTGGAAAATCATTGACAAACTTAGTAAATGCTACTTCAGCCTCGTCAAACTTCCTCTGACGAATTAAATTATAAGCATCATTATAAGATTGTTGAGACTGTTCTGTTGGTGGCTGTAAATTGACTGGCGCCAAAGGTGAAGCGATTAATGCGTTCGTCTTTTTGACTGGAGCCTGAATTGTGGGCTGCTCTGTCTTTGGTGTTGGGTTAGATATGTATTTTGGTTCACTTGCCGAGGCCGACATAAGCAAAGATATACGTTTATCGAGATCAATATAACGGTCTCTTTGGCTTTGCTTCATTAACCTTAATTCATGACCTTGCTCTTCTAATTGACCTCGAAGGCTTTGAACCTCTTGCTGAAGTGTATCCAATTGGAAAAGTAAGTCCGCAGCAGCATTTGGTGAAAGACCGCTGCTTACTTGCTGAATATCGGCTAATGCAAATGGCGCTGTGAAACACAGCGCCATTGCAAAAGAGCGAATTTTCACGTCTTTATAGATCATTATTCGTAACGAACTTCTACTCGACGGTTTAACTGCCAAGCGTTGCTATCATGACCAAAGGCAACAGGAACTTCTTCACCAAAGCTTACTGTTTCAATTTGAGACGCTGCTACGCCTTGGATAGTCAAATAACGGCTGATTGCCTTAGCTCGACGCTCACCAAGAGCCATGTTGTATTCACGAGTACCACGCTCATCTGCATGACCTTCTAATACGATACGCGCATCAGGGTTCGATACAAGATGCTCAGCATGTTTCGCTAGAGCTTCACGAGACTCTGGACGTACAATTGATTTATCAAAATCAAAGTAAAATACAGTTTGCACGCCTGCTAACGAGTCCATGCTAGCTTTTTCAGCTGCTGCTGCGTCATCGACAATAACGCTTGTTAAAGCACCGTCTTCACCAGCACCAAATGCTTGATCAGAATCTTCAGTTGCTTGTTCTGTTGAATTAGCATCTTCAGCAACAGTTGAAGAATCAGTATCCGTTGCTGTTGTACTACAACCTACAATCCAAGCTGCAGACAACCCAATTACAGCAATCTTACCTAGTTTATTTACACTCATTATTCACTCCTCAATGTCTTTTATTTGAAATACGGGGACCAAGATGGTTCACGTACATCACCCTCTGCCGATGGTAACCTATATTTTACAAGCCCATCAACGGATACTACCGCTAAGATACCCTTTCCTTGATAGGTTGTGGCATACATCACCATGCTACCATTTGGCGCAATGCTTGGCGATTCGTCTAAGTAAGTCTCTGTGAGAACTTGAACTCTGCCTGTTTTCATATCCTGTAACGCAACATGATAATTGCCATCGCTCTTTTGAACCGTTACAAGATATCGGCCATCAGGCGTCATTCTTGCTCTGGTATTTAGATCACCTTCAAAAGTAACCCTCTCAACACGCTTACTATTTACATCTAATCGATATATTTGCGGATTTCCACCTCGATCAGATGTGAATACAATTCCCTTACCATCTGGTTCCCAGCTTGGTTCGGTGTCGATAGCATAATGATTTGTCATGCGCTCAAGTTTTTGAGTCGCAATGTTTAACGTATAAATTTCTGGGTTATTATCTTTAGACAAAACCAATGCTAATTTTGTACCATCTGGCGACCATGCTGGCGCGCCATTTAACCCTCTGAATTGCGCAATCTGCTGACGCTTGCCGGTTGCTAGTTCTTGAATAAAAATATTCGGGCGACGGTTTCTAAACATTACGTACGCAATATTTCGTCCGTCTCCACTCCATGATGGAGATAAAATAGGCTCTTTAGATTCCACTACGACCTGAGGTCTATGTCCGTCAGCATCCGCAACTTGCAATTTAAACAAAGGGGCTTTTTTATCGCCTTCAGCAGTAACATATAATATTCTTGTACTAAATGCTCCTCTTGTTCCTGTCAACAGTTCGTAAACTTTGTCGCTAATGTAGTGAGCAGCATCCCTAAAATTTCTTGAACTAACATCAATAGAGCTGTGTTTTTGAACGGGCTTTTGACTTAAAACATTTAACAATT
The DNA here is from genome assembly GCA_963975045.1 of uncultured Marinomonas sp. GTDB lineage: Bacteria > Pseudomonadota > Gammaproteobacteria > Pseudomonadales > Marinomonadaceae > Marinomonas. The sequence continues at coordinate 39,100 of CAXBGJ010000006.1, forward strand.
CAAAGCCAATGCGATATTGATTATTGGGCAACTTTTGAACACTGCCGATGACAACATAATCGCTTTTTAAAAGGCGCCAATCTCTATAAAAAACATCCGCCTCTTTTGATGGCATGCTTAGCATATTAGACCGCGGTACCGGCTGAAACAAGCCACTTCTCGCCAAATCACTTTCTACAATTTGTGCTATATCTTCAGGCAGCGCTTCAAAGCCCTCATACCCAAAAGGTACCACGGCAATTGGAAGCAACTGGTCAGCGCCACTCGTTATTTCAATGACTAATTGAGCTTTAGCTGAACTTAAAAATATCAAGCAAGTGAAAATAACACTCAACCATTTTTTTAACATCATTAATTTCTCAAATCTTGCGGGTTAAAAATTAAATCTATCTGACGAAAATTTCTTTCAAATATATAAGAGTCAACTGCGGCCAACTCTTCAATTCGCCTTACCTTATAGACTGCATCAACAGCCCTTTGATCAAACAAAGCATCGCCACTACTTTTAGTAACCTGAGCATTCATCACCTCACCGTTTGGTAAGAAATAAATACGTAATTGAGCGATCATATTATTGCGTGCATTGGGTGGACGAATCCACGCTGATGTCACTCTATTATTAATCAAACTACTAATAGATTGCACCATTTGGGCTTCTTCGGCAGCACGTTTTTTCGCTTCTTCAGCCGCTGCTTGTGCAGCCTCTTCTTCCGCTTTTTTCTGTTCCGCTAATCTTGCTGCTTCTTCCTGACGTTTGCGCTCTTCTATCGCGACACGCTCAGCTTCCGCTTTACGGATCAGCTCTTTACTCAGTTGCTCTTTTACCTCGGCCTCTTTCGCTAAACGCTTTTTATCTGCCACTTGATCCAATCGTTTTTTCTCAGTTTCTTGTGCAATGCGTTTTTGCTCCGCATCACGTTTTTTTTCGTTGGATTTCTGTAGTGCTTCAGCTGCTTTTTCTTTTATCTGCTTAGCTTGAGCGACTTTCTTTTGCTTGTCTTCTAGGGCCTTACGCTCTGCTTCTTTCTTTTGATTTTGTTCAGCTTCTTTTCTCTTTTTTTCAGATAAAGCCGCCTGCTGTTGTTTAGCGGCCTTCTCTTCAGATTCTCGCTTACCAATTATTGTTTGAGAGATATCAATAACCGTTGCATTGACAATATGCGGCCTTTTAGGTTGCTGAGGGTCATTATCACTAAAATCAATAACAACCACGCCAGCGACAATGATACTAAGGTGCAAACCCACTGCTAGCAAGATTGGAATGCTGTAATTTTCACTGCGCAACCACTTCATTAATTTTTATCCGGTTCTGTCACTAGCCCTACGTTAGGAACCCCTGCGCCTTGTAAAGCAACCATCAATCCAATGACATCGCCATAAGGGACATTTCTATCACCTCTGACTAATACGGACGTCTTCGGATTTTGGCTCAATACCTTTCTGACTCTATCTTGTAGTTGTGCTAACGCTATTGATTCCTGCTTGCCGCCGACATCCAAATAGAACTTACCTTTTGAATCTACCGAGGCAATCATTACGTCGTTTTCACTGTCTTGTATTGCAGATGCGCTGGCATTAGGGAGCTCCACATCAACACCTTGAGTAAGCATAGGGGCGGTTATCATAAAAATAACCAGCAACACCAGCATTACGTCAATGTAAGGGACGACATTTATTTCAGCCATCGGGCGACGTTTATTTCTTCTTCTCGGGCGAGCCACTATACAGCGCCTCCCTCTCTAACATGTACCTTGCGGTGTAAGATACTAGTGAATTCATCAGCGAAGTTTTCATAGCTTGAACCCAGAGATTCAGCGGTCGAAGAAAAACGGTTGTAAGCTATAACCGCGGGAATGGCGGCTGCTAGTCCTATCGCTGTTGCTATAAGCGCTTCGGCAATACCAGGTGCAACGGCAGCTAGTGTTGCTTGCTGCACTTCGGCTAGCCCAATAAATGAATGCATGATTCCCCAAACGGTACCAAACAAACCTATATAAGGGCTCGTTGAACCGACAGTCGCTAAGAACGGCAGATGTTGGTCCAGTTTTTCCTCTTCTCGGTACAGTGCTACTCGCATCGCTCTCTGTACGCCATCCATAATGGCATCAGGATCGACATTTTGACTCTGTCTCAATCGAGTGAATTCTTTGATACCCGAGGTGAAAATATTCTCCATACCTTCAACTTTACGACCTTCTTGCGTGAGCTTACGATACAGCTGACTAAGATCGATTCCGGACCAAAAGCTCTCCTCAAAGGCAGCACGAACTTTTTTCGCTTCTTTTAAAACTCGAATTCTCTGAAATATTGCAATCCATGAAAAAATGGAAGCAGCTAGTAATATCAACATAACAAGTTGAACAACAAGACTAGCACTGGCGATAAGACCCCAAATTGACATTAGTAACCTCTATTTAAAATCTGAAGGTAGTTGATAATTAAAATGTTCATATGCACGTTTTGTAACCTGGCGACCTCTTGGTGTCCTGATTATAAAACCCTGCTGAATCAAAAATGGCTCAATGACATCTTCGATCGTATCTTTGTCTTCACCTAGCGCAGCAGAAACGCTATCCAGTCCAACCGGTCTTCCGTCGAACTTTTCTATCATAGTCAATAACATACGTCTATCTAAATGATCAAATCCTTGGCTATCTACACTTAACATATCCAATGCACTTCGAGCAACAGCTTGTCCTACAAGCACCTCACCTCGTACTTGAGCTACGTCTCTCACGCGTCGAAGCAACCTATTCGCTATTCTGGGTGTTCCTCGCGATCTTCTTGCGACTTCAAAACAACCTGGGTTATCAAGTACCATACCCATTTTCCCTGCAGAGCGAGCCACAATAGTAGTCAATGATGCAACGTCATAGAATTCTAATCGCTGAACAATGCCAAAACGATCACGCAGTGGGGAAGTTAATAATCCCGCTCGCGTGGTTGCTCCGACAAGTGTAAATGGCGGGAGTTCAATTTTTATCGATCTCGCTGCCGGGCCTTCACCAATCATAATGTCGAGTTGGTAATCTTCCATTGCGGGATAAAGCACTTCTTCAATAGCTGGGCTTAATCTGTGTATCTCATCGATAAAAAGGATATCGCCTTCATTTAGATTTGTTAGTAGAGCCGCAAGGTCGCCAGCCCTTTCCAATACAGGGCCTGAGGTTGTTTTCACATCCGCACCCATTTCGTTGCCTATGATATGAGCAAGTGTTGTCTTACCCAATCCTGGAGGACCGAAGATTAAAGTATGATCCAATGGCTCATTTCGTTGTCTAGCCGCCTCAATGAAAATTTCCATCTGCTCTCTAACAACGGGTTGGCCTATGTATTCAGCCAGTGCCTGTGGCCGTATTGCACGATCCACTTGTCGATCATTACCTTTAAGTTCAGCAGAAATAATACGATCCTGTTCAATCATGCTTTATTTCCTTAGCATTCCTTTCAAAGCGGCCTTAATGATGTCTTCACTATTAGCTGAATCCATTGGTATCCCAGCAATCGCCTTGGCGGCTTCTTGCGGTTTGTAACCAAGAGATATGAGGGCGGCTTCAGCCTCTTGCCTAGGGTCTGCTTGTATTTGACGCAATACAGTTGGCGTAGAAAACAAATCATTTTTTGCAGCTTGCCCAAGCTTATCTCGCAATTCAATAATAAGACGCTCAGCAGTCTTCTTACCGACCCCTGGAATCCGTGTAAGCGCGTCTACGTCTGATTCTTGGACATTAGTAATAAGTTCTTCGGAAGACATACTGGATAAAATAGCCAACGCCATTTTAGGCCCAATGCCGTTTACCTTAATTAAAACACGAAATAAAGCGCGTTCATTTTTATCAATGAAACCATAAAGAGTATGGGAATCTTCTTTTACTAAAAAATGGGTAAAGAGTGTCACCTGACCGCCAATTTGAGGCAAATCATAAATAGTCGTCATCGATGCACTAATTTCATACCCAATACCGGCCACATCAACCAATAATTCAGGTGGCGTTTTTTCTACCAAGGTGCCGACAATTCGTCCGATCACAACGCTTTCCTTACATCTTGTTCTGTCCAGCGCTTAGATGAGCGCCCTGCTCGTTTACCGACACCATATTCTAGTCCGCCGGAGGTTCGAGTATTAGCATGACACAAAGCAATCGCTAAAGCATCCGCCGCATCTGCTTGAGGTTTAGCGGATAAATTTAATAACAACTGCACCATTGTCTGAACTTGTGTTTTATCTGCGTTACCATTCCCAACAACAGATTGTTTGACTCGTCTGGCCGCGTATTCATGGACAAAAAGTTCTTGAAGAGAGGCTGCCACAATAGCCGCGCCTCTTGCTTGACCTAGCTTTAAAGCAGAATTTGCATTTTTGGCTAAAAAGACTTCCTCAATAGCAAACTCATTTGGCTCATATTCATTAAGTAAAGCGGAAACGTTATTGAAGATATGTTTAAGCCTGACGGACAGCGCCTCATCTGGTAATCGAATGCAGCCACTGTTGACATAAATGGACTTGCCATTTGATACATCAATAATCCCAAAACCCGTAATTCGAGAGCCTGGGTCAATCGCTAAAATTCTGGTCGTAACCATGATTCTTCTGTGCCCTTTATAATTACTGTATATTTCAACAGCCCTTTAACAAGTATGCAATGGTAATCTATAAAAAAGGCCGCTAATAAGCGGCCTTTTACGGTTTTCTTTCAATTTTGTAACATAACTTACTGTTTTAAAATAAGTTTAAGCGCTGATTCTTATGATTCAACTACTGGTTTTCTGACGCGAATGTTTAATTCTTTAAGTTGTTTTTCGCTCACTTCACCTGGCGCCTGAGTTAACAAGCACGTTGCACTTTGTGTTTTAGGAAAAGCAATTACGTCACGAATAGAGCTAGAACCCGTCATCAACATAACCAGACGATCAAGGCCGAATGCTAAACCACCATGTGGTGGCGCACCAAACTTCAATGCATCCAACAAGAAACCAAATTTTTCCTGCTGCTCTTCTTTGCTGATATTCAATAATTCAAATACGGTTTCTTGCATTGAAGACTGGTGAATACGGATCGAACCGCCACCTAACTCAGTACCATTTAACACCATGTCATATGCCTGAGAAAGAGCACTCAAAGGATTTGCTTTAAGGTCTTCTGGTGAACAAGAAGGCGCGGTAAATGGGTGGTGAATTGCGGTAATACCACCGTCAGATGTTTCTTCAAACATAGGAAAATCGACAACCCAAAGTGGCGCCCATTTGCATGTATAAAGATCCATATCTTCACCAAGTTTGCAACGTAACGCACCTAGCGCTTCATTTACTACTTTTTCGGAGTCTGCACCAAAGAAAATCAAATCACCATCTTGCGCATCAAGACGAGTCAATAATTCTTCACGCACGGCAACCGGCAAAAATTTCACAATCGGTGATTGTAAACCTTCTTCTAGATTAGACTTGTCGTTAACTTTGATATACGCCAGGCCTTTAGCGCCGTAGATACCGACAAACTTGGTGTATTCATCAATTTGCTTGCGAGTTAATGCATTGCCACCAGGTACTTTAAGGGCTGCTACACGGCCTTTAGGGTCTGTTGCTGGGCCAGAAAAGACTTTGAAGTCAACATCAGTCATCAAATCAGAGACAGTAATAATGGTTAACGGAATACGTAAATCAGGCTTGTCGCTGCCATACGTTTCCATTGCTTCAGAATAAGGCATGCGAGGGAAAGTGCCCAAATCAACATCCATCAATTCTTTAAACAAACCAACAATCATGTTTTCTGTCATGCCCATGATTTGTTCTTCAGACATGAAAGACGTTTCGATATCGACTTGCGTGAATTCTGGCTGACGGTCAGCTCGCAAATCTTCATCACGGAAACATTTAGCTATTTGGTAGTAACGATCAAAGCCTGACACCATCAATAACTGCTTGAACAGCTGTGGAGATTGAGGCAAGGCAAAGAAACTGCCTTGTTGTGTACGGCTTGGTACCAAATAATCACGTGCGCCTTCTGGCGTTGCACGTGTCAAAATAGGTGTTTCAATATCTAAAAAGCCATTGTCATCTAGATAACGACGTAAAACAGACGTTACCTTAGAACGGAAGCGCATTTTTGCTTGCACTTCTGGACGGCGTAAATCGATAAAACGATGTTTTAAACGAACATCTTCTCCAACTGACTGATGTTCATCAAGCTGAAATGGCGGTGTTTGTGCGGCATTCAAAATTTCAAGTTCTGTTCCAAGAACTTCAATTTCACCTGTTCGCATGTTTGCATTGGTTGTGCCTTCAGGACGAGCGCGAACTAAGCCTTTCAACTTAACAACGAATTCGTTACGTACACTGTCTGCAAGCGCAAAGCTCTCTGCACGATCCGGATCAAAAACGACTTGAGTGATTCCTTCGCGATCTCGAATGTCTAGAAAGATAACACCACCGTGATCACGACGACGATGGACCCAACCGCATAGGGTAATTTCTTGTGAAATGTTAGAAGCATTTAACTCGCCGCAATAATGGCTGCGCATAATTTCTTTCCTATTACTGTCTCAGTAAGAGAGTGGTGTGTTCTTGGAGTATTTTCTGTCGGTCAGTAAATTGTTACTGAATATTAAACCCCAGACAGAAGAAACGAATATTTAAAGGCAAAGCATTATATGCGAACAGAGTCTGACTCTCTAGACTTTGCGCTAAATTTGTCCGGTACAAGCTAGAGTTTATCGAATCGAGGTTATTTCATAAGCCACTTGATGGCCATTTTGGCTCAAATATACTTCTTCATCGATCATTTTTCCTATCAAAGCTTTGCCAACGGGGCTAGAGGGCGTTACTAAATAAATTATTTTTCCTTTTACCTCAACGGTAAGTCCTCCCGCACAGGGGGAAACAAAAAAATACCTTACTGCAGATACCGGTGAATGAGTCGCTTCCAACTCGACAGCACACCATAAACGGATTGCTTCATCATTACTGGGCAAAAAAGGCTCTTTTTTATCAAATAGGAGCCAATCTTTTTCACAATCAAGTACTCGCTGAGATTGCCCATGGGCTAAATAAGAAGCTTCCAGTCCAAAAGTATCGTATTTGTTTTCAGCGACACTTTCTTCATTCGTAGCAGCTTGATGGGCTTGTAAAGCAGCAACCTCAGCTGTTTTAAAGCGCAGTAAAAGTGCCTCAGAGATAGCTTCATGAATTTCTTTTTTATTCATACTGTCAGTATCTGTTCAAACATTAATAGCGCGCATTCTAACCCCCCTTGCCATAAAGAAAATAGAAAATTGTAAAAAGGCAGCAAATGAGTGACTGGCTTTTAAAATGAGAGATGTCTCGGTTGACAATATCAATTGAGCTAAATATAGTGATAACTATTCTCATTTAATGGTGGCTTTATGAGTGACAATATTAGCGAAGTGCTCCATAAGCTTATTTCGATCTACAGAAGCTCAATCAAGCAGGCCGCAAATCTGTCTGGAGTTGATTTACCAATTACCTACATTAGATCACTGAAATGCATCAAGAAAATACCTAATTGTAGTGCGACAGACATATCTCATCGCTTACGTTTGGATAAATCTCAAGTCACCAGAATCATTCAAGCGCTTTTAAACGAAGGCTATGTGGAGAAGGTAAAGCATCCAAGCAATCATCGTAGTCAGACACTTCTGCTTACAGTAATGGGCGAGAAAGTAATGGACGTCATTCATGACATCGACCAAGAGATGAAAAGCAAAATGTCATCAGGCCTTACTGATGCACAAGTACAAGACTTTATCGTTATTGCCAACATTATGATCAACAATCTAAGTGATTAATTTTTAAAAAATTAAGGACAAACAATGAGCAGACCACAACCTAAAGAATTTATTGTCATCAAAAAAGAGCTCGTGACACCGCACATGCTTCGCCTAACACTAGGTGGAGACAGTGTAAAAGCATTACCAGAGGATCAAGAGAGCTGTTATGTAAAATTAATTTTCCCTAATGGCAACGAAAGACCATTGATGAGAACGTACACAATTCGTCACCACAGAGTTGACGAGATAGACATTGATTTCATGCTTCATGAAGACGGAGGCCCTGCTTCTTCATGGGCGAAAGATGCGCAAGCTGGCGACACTATTGTGATCGGTGGCCCAGGTCCAAAAAAACTTATAGAAGAATCTACCGATTGGCAGCTTTTGGTCGGAGATATGACTGCTTTACCCGCTATTAGCGTCAATTTAAGTGAGCTTCCTCATAATGCCAAAGGTTATGCTGTTATAGAGGTTGTTTCTCAAGCAGATATTCAGTCGCTTAAGCATCCTGATAATATTGAAATTAAATGGGTCATAAATCCTCAGCCAGGAGTAGATTCGAACGCCCTACTTAACGAAGTTAAATCTCTTAACTGGCTTGATGGAAGCGCTTCTGTTTGGACTGCCTGTGAATTTAATAGCATGAAAGTGCTGCGTGATTTCTTCAAAAAAGAAAAAAATATCAGCAAAGAAAATCTCTATATTTCAAGTTACTGGAAGCTCGGTATTAACGAAGACCAACATAAAATTGAAAAGCGCAACGATGCTGAAGAATAAACCGTAAACCAATTAAATTTAAAGCAAAAAAAACCAGCCTCACGAGCTGGTTTTTTATGCTATAGAACCATTGAGCCTATTTTACAAGCGAACGCTTTCGATGATCAGGTCAACCACATCATCAAGCACTGTTTCAACAATTTCAGAGTCAGCAATAGACGCAT
>CAXBGJ010000007.1:0-47015 GCA_963975045.1 uncultured Marinomonas sp.
TGCTTCGCACACAACCTGCATCGGTTTATGACAAATGGGTAACCAACGAGATTAAGTTTGATGATCCTCGTATTGTCGGTGCCATCGAAGAGTTTGGCTGGTTTGCTCGTAATGATGCGTTTGTTGATGGTGGAGCCGGTGCGGTCGCGTCTACAGATTTTCGTGATAGCCCCAAAGGTATGTTCCAATCACCGCCGAAATGTTACCTACATCGTCAAGCTTCATTCATTCCTGCTTTCTTTCCAGAAGGGACGGAACTTGGGCTAGATGCTGATTTCTTCTATTTTCCAGCGTACGCCTCTAAAGATTTGGGTAACCCAGTATTGGGCGCCGGAACCTTGATGAGCATCACCAATGATTCAAAAGGTGCGCGTGCCTTTATTGACTTCATTCGCTCGCCAATTTCACATGAGTTGTGGATGGCGCAAACAGGCTTTATCTCTGCGCATTTGGGTGCAAATCCAGAGGTTTACTCAAGTGAAGCGGCGAAGAAACAAGGTGAAATCCTACGTTATGCAACGACGTTCCGTTTTGACGGGTCGGACTTGATGCCAGGTAAGATTGGTGCCGGTTCCTTCTGGACCGGCATGGTCGATTATACGGGTGGTAAAGACGCCAAAGAAGTCGCTCACGACATCCAAAAAACATGGGATGCGTTGAAGTAACTTCGTGAGAAGCCCTAGTGTGAACTCTCGCTCTAGGGCTTTTTTTATGTATTTTATATGTGCTGCGGATGACAGCTTCTAATTTGTCACTGCATTGATATTTTTTGGAGATTCTATGGGACAGCTTGCCACAGCGTTAGTGACCATGATCCTAGGTGTTATGGGGTGTGCCGCTTATTTTTATGGCTCAAACTTCCTATTAGATAAAATTTTCCCGACGAAAAACTGTCCTGCTAACGTGGTAACGAAAAATTTACGCACGTCGAATGCGATTCGCCCTTGGTTGTTTTTAGGCCCAGCGGTCTTACTGCTGACGTTTTATCTGTTCTACCCTGTGATTGAGTCTATTCGCTTGTCCTTTTATGGGCGTAGCGGCGAAGAGTTTGTCGGGCTTGCTAATTACAAATGGTTATTCGGCAGCGATGAGTTTTATGAATCTTTTCGTAACAACATGCTTTGGCTGATTGTGGTTCCAACGGCAGCGACTTTTTTTGGCCTTATCATTGCGACCATGACGGATCGCATTTGGTGGGGCAACATTGCTAAAAGCCTGATTTTTATGCCCATGGCCATTTCTTTTGTTGGCGCGTCGGTTATTTGGAAATTCATTTACGATTTTCGCACCGGTGGTGAAGACCAAATAGGGCTGTTGAATGCCTTGGTCGTATTCTTCGGTGGTGAACCTCAGACTTGGCTGACTATTCCAATTTGGAATAATTTCTTTTTAATGATTATTTTAGTCTGGATTCAAACGGGTTTTGCCATGGTGATTTTATCCGCGGCATTACGGGGTATTCCGGATGAAACCATTGAAGCTGCCGTGTTAGACGGCGCGAATGGTTTTCAAATTTTCACCAAAATTATGGTGCCACAAATCTGGGGAACCATTGCCGTTGTTTGGACCACCATTACTATTTTGGTGTTGAAGGTATTCGACATCGTCTTGGCGATGACGAATGCCCAATGGGGAACACAAGTATTGGCTAATCAAATGTTTAGTTGGATGTTCAATGGCGGTGGCGATTTTGGCCGTGGCGCGGTGATTGCGTTGGTTATTATGGTGCTGGTTATTCCTATCATGGTGTGGAACATTCGTCGCGCCAATGCAGAAATGGAGGGCCGTTAATATGATTACCTCCTCTAAACGCACGCCGTTAACCTATTTAGTTCATGCGACCGTGTTGTTCCTTGTCATTATTTGGACTATTCCGACAGCAGGTTTGTTTATCTCTTCGATTCGAGATAAAAACCAACTGTCTACGTCTGGCTGGTGGACTGCATTATCGACGTCAGAACAGCGTCTTATTGCTCGAGCTCATGAGCCAAAGGCTCAAGTTCAAGAGGGCGACCGCTTTGTTATTCGCGGTAATCTTTTCGAAGGATCGGCAGGCCAAATAATCCAATTTGGCGCTAGTTCATTAAGGCCTGATGAATTTGATGTCGGCACGCTTGCTGAACTTAAAAAAGGTGAGACTCTACAGGTTCTGGAGAATGGTGATTATGCGTTTTCTTCGCCGACGCAATGGAAAGGTTCCCGTGGTGATCGTATCTTCTACACTGCCGAGATTCCGCCTCGTTTTACGTTAGAAAACTATCGTGAAGTGTTGAATGCTGAAGGTTTGGGTAGGTCTTTTATTAATTCGTTAACCGTCACAATACCAGCGACCATTATTCCTATTTTGGTGGCGGCGTTTGCGGCCTATGCGCTGGCTTGGATGCGTTTTCCTGGTCGTGCGTTACTGGTGGCTGCGGTGGTGGGGTTGCTAGTCGTGCCGTTGCAAATGTCACTGATTCCGTTGCTAAAAAGCTACAATATGATTGGTGAGTTCTTTGGTGTTGGATCAAAAACCTATGTGGGGATTTGGCTTGCGCATACGGGCTTTGGTTTGCCTTTAGCGATTTATTTACTGCGCAATTACATTGTTGGTTTACCGAGGGAAATTATTGAATCGGCACGGGTTGATGGCGCATCAGACTTCGATATTTTCCGTAAGATAGTGTTGCCATTATCGTTTCCTGCCTTGGCGTCTTTTGCCATTTTCCAGTTTCTTTGGGTGTGGAACGACTTGCTGATTGCCATGGTGTTTCTTGGTAATGATGCTGAGCATATGGTGTTAACCGGTCAGCTGCGTGAATTGTTAGGTTCGCGTGGTGGTAACTGGGAAATTCTGACGGCGTCTGCGTTTATTACCATCATTATTCCTTTGTGTGTCTTCTTTAGCTTACAGCGTTATTTAGTGCGCGGTTTGCTGGCAGGCTCGGTGAAATAACACAAGCTAAGCAGGTGAGTGGAGCGTTTGCTCCTCACCTAAGGTATGAATTTAGATTGAGGCAGTAGAGTCATGGCAGATGTTAAGTTAACCCACGTTAAGAAAATCTATTCGAATAACGTTGAAGTATTAAGCGATATCAATTTGGACATTAAACAAGGCGAGTTTATCGTTTTTGTTGGTCCATCTGGCTGTGGTAAGTCGACTTTATTACGGATGATTTCTGGCCTAGAAGAGATCTCTGCAGGAACATTAGAGATTGATGGAGAAGTCGTGAACGACACCCCTCCAGCATTGCGTGGTATTGCAATGGTGTTCCAAAGCTATGCTTTGTATCCGCACATGACGGTGTACGACAATATGGCGTTCAGCTTGCAAATAGCTAAGATAAAAAAGGCCGATATCGATCAGCAAGTGCGTAAAGCCGCTGACATGTTGCAATTAACGCCCTATTTAGATCGCTTGCCTAAAGCGCTTTCGGGTGGCCAACGTCAGCGTGTGGCAATTGGTCGTGCGATTGTTCGCCGTCCCAAAGTGTTTTTGTTTGATGAACCCTTGTCCAATTTGGATGCCGCTTTGCGCGTGGCAACACGTATGGAAATTGCCAATCTAAAAGACAGCATGCCTGACTCGACGATGATCTATGTAACCCACGATCAAGTGGAAGCCATGACCTTGGCGGATCGTATTGTGCTTTTATCTGGCGGTAACATTGAGCAAGTGGGTTCGCCCCTTGAGCTTTACGAGCACCCAGCCAATGTGTTTGTTGCCAAATTTATTGGCTCTCCCGCGATGAATATAGTGCCTTGTCGTATTGAGCAGGCGGGTTTACAAACCTTGGTTTCTTTGTCTGCCTCCGCGTCGATTCAGACGACTATCGTGACTGAGCCAAGTGAACAAGCCAAACCTGCGTTCTTTGGTATTCGCCCAGAAGATCTGACGGTCGTGGCGGCAGAAGATAAGAGCCTTTTCTCTGGTGATGTGGCGTTTGTTGAGTCTCTAGGGGAAGCGACCTTGCTGTACGTGAGCATACCGGGTGCTGAAGAGATGGTGATCACGAAGCAAGCGGGCACATTAGCCATTAAGCGGGGTGATAAAGTGTATTTATCCGCGTCGCCTGAAAAAATGCATTTGTTTGATGAGAATGAACAGTCTTATCTGCGTAAAGGTTAATGGCTAAGACGTTTTTGAATCGTTAGCAGTACTGTAATTTTAAGTGGGGGAATGCGTTAGCATTGCCCCACGTTTTATCTTTTTTGGAGAGTCTTGATGACAACCAATCTGAATTGGTGGAAAGGTGGGATAATTTATCAAATATACCCACGTAGTTTTATGGACGCGAATGGCGATGGTGTCGGCGATTTGGTGGGCATTACCAGTAAGCTGGATTATGTTGCGTCATTAGGTGTGGATGCTATTTGGTTATCGCCTATTTTTACGTCGCCAATGAAGGACTTTGGTTACGATGTATCTGATTATTGCAATATAGATCCAATGTTCGGCAATTTGGCTGATTTTAAAGCCTTAGTTGACCGTTCTCATGAACTGGGTCTTAAGGTCATGATTGACCAAGTAATCAGTCATTCAGCGGACGTTCATCCTTGGTTTGAGGAAAGTCGTCAGGATAAAACGAACCCTAAAGCCGATTGGTATGTTTGGGCTGACCCAAAGCCAGACGGTTCACCACCAAACAATTGGCTGTCTATTTTTGGTGGCAGCGCGTGGAAATGGGACAGTCGTCGTTTGCAGTATTACCTGCATAACTTTTTAGAATCTCAACCGGACTTTAATTTCCATAATCCAGACGTTCGTAAAGCGCATTTGGATAATATGCGTTTTTGGTTGGAATTAGGGGTCGAAGGCTTCCGTTTGGATACAGTGAATTTCTATTTCCACAGCGAAGGGCTGGAAGACAATCCTCCCGTGCCAGCAGGTGAGCCTAAAACCATGGGCGCGCCACATGATAATCCATACACCTACCAACGACATGTGTACGATTTGAGTCGCCCTGAGAACTTGGATTTCTTAAAAGATTTGCGGGTCATGATGAACGAGTTTCCAGGCAGCACCATGGTGGGTGAAATTGGGGATGATTTCCCTTTGAAACGCATGGCGGAATACACCTCTGGTGGCGATAAGTTGCACATGGCGTATACCTTCGATTTCTTGAATACGCCGCACTCTCCAGAATACATCCGAAAAACCTTGGCCAATATGAACGACATTGTGGGCGACGGTTGGCCTTGTTGGGCCTTGTCTAACCATGATGTCGTACGTTCTCGTACTCGCTGGGGCGCGGAAGAAGATAGCGAGGCGTATCCACTGATTGCAATGGCGCTTATTTTATCGCTGCGTGGCAGTGTGTGTTTGTATCAAGGAGAAGAACTTGGTTTGCCGGAAGCGGACGTGCCGTTCGAACGTATTCAAGATCCTTATGGCATTCCGTTGTGGCCTGTCTTTAAAGGTCGTGATGGCTGTCGTACGCCAATGGTTTGGGAAAACAAACCTCAAGGTGGATTCTCAACGGTTGAACCTTGGTTGCCAGTCGATAACGCGCATTTGCCTTTGAGTGTGGCGGCGCAAGAAGCGAATCCAAATTCCTTGCTGCACAAGGTTCGTCAGCTGATTCGTTGGCGTCAAGCGCAACCCGCGTTGGTCAATGGTGAGTTATCTCAAGTAGGTGTGGGCAACGGTCAGTTGATTGCGTTGGTTCGTGAATACGAAGGTTCTCGCCTTTTGGTGGTGTTGAACATGACCTGTGATACTCAGCACGCGACATTAACCACAGACGTGATGGATGTCTTACAAGGCCATGGTTTTTCGTCGACATTAGAGGGTCAACATTTGACATTACCGGCTTATCAAGCGTTTTACGCTACGTTGTCTTAAGCCGTATTGAACCATTTCATGCGTTTTTAATGGATGTTCTGTCATCAATAAGCCGATTTTCGTTTTACGCAAATCGGCTTATTGGTCGAAGTTCTTTATTGCTTACGAGTCGTTAGTATGACAAAAAATATAAAAAAACTGACTTTAAAAGACGTCGCAGATCGACTGAAGGTGTCTACGGCAACCATTTCGAATGCCTTCAATCGACCGGATCAGTTATCGGCTATCTTGCGTGAAAACATTCTTAGCGAATGCGAAAAAATGGGCTATTTTGGCCCTAATGCGGCGGCTCGCAGTTTGCGTACAGGTCGTACAGGCATTGTTGGTGTGGTTTTGTCTGATGATTTGAGTTACAGCCTGACCGACCCCGTTGCGAATCAATTTTTGAAAGGCATGGCGGAAGTATTTGAGGCCAATGAATACAATATGCTGCTGTTGTCTTCTGATCAAGTTGAGCAGGACGCACAAAGTCGTATGCAATCGTCTATGGTGGATGGTTTTATTGTTTATGGTCACAAACCTCAACAATGTATTAATGCGCCTTGGTTGATGCCGAATAAGAATATCATCACCGTTGACAGCTTTCTCCCTGGAACGACCTCGGTAAACATAGAAAATCACAGCGGGGCCTATACGATTGCCTGTCACGCTTTGGCCCATAAACCCAAAAATATCGTTATTTTAGGTTTATGTCTTTTGGACACCGATCGCGTATGTCGGGTTCGAGAGGATGAGATGTATGATCGAGCCGCATCGATTTCCATTCAACGGCTATATGGTTATTTTGATGCATTGAAGGAGCATGAAACCTCGGTTTCTTCAGAGCATATTTGGAACATACCTGAAAACAACCACAAGTTAGCGTATCAGGCGGCACGTGAAGCGCTGACCATGGCACATCGTCCCCAATTGTTATTGTGTATGAGTGATTGTATTGCCATTGCGGCGGTCCAAGCCGCATTGCACATGGGTTTGCGTGTGCCAGAAGACTTACATGTTGTGGGTTTTGATGGCATTGCTGAAAGTGCCAATATTCACCCGTCAATCACCACGATTCACCAGCAAACGGTAGAAAAAGGTCGCGTTGCTGCTGAGGTGTTTTTAGGGCTTCGAGAAGCAAAAGATGTGGTATTAGAAACAGAGCTGATTATTCGTGAAAGTTGCCCTTCGTTCATTGAGCCAGCGTCTGCCTAATGTTTATAGCGTCGTCAAACCCAATAGTTTGAAATATCGGCGGAAGGGTCGAGATGATAGGCAATCTGCGCTTGTAATAATTCGGCTGAAGACAAGGCGTCTGTTAGAGCATGATGCGCCTTGTAGCGAGGTAATTTATAACGCTGGCGACAAGCGTCTAAGCGCAGTGATGGTGGTCTTCCAAAACGTTTCCACCATGGTTTATAGACGGCTTGACGCTCAATATCCATGGTATCAAGCACAGGAAAATAGAACGGATAACCGTATATATCCATGGCGGCTTTGAGTAAAAACTGGCGTTCGATGGCAACGCAATGTACGACAATGACTTGGTTGGCTAATGCCACCAATATCTCATCTAAAATGGCGTGCAAAGGAGGCGCTTCAGCTAATTCTGCATGAGTGATTTCATGAATGGTGACGGATTCTGCATTTAGCGATCGTTCTGGTTTTGCCATCCAATATTTCGCCCCTTGACAGCGAATGGTTTTATTATTCAGCGGAATTAAGCCAAGACTGATGATTTCATCTGTGCTGGGGTCGAGGCCTGTGGTTTCTAAATCCAATGCCAATAAGGGCGTGTCTTTCAACGCGGTATTAGGTGGAACCATTCCCGCTTGATAATAGCGTTTTAAAGGGCCTTCTGGTGCTTCTTCGGCCCATTCTGCAAACATGGATTGCCAGTCCTGTACATCGACTTTAGGCTTGTTGTTCAATGCTACTCTCCCCATTTAACTACGCTTTCCAGCGTAGCGGAATTTAATAAACTCTTGTTGGCGAGAAACGATGTGAAAAGCGTCTCGTAAATGGCGTTTTTCGAATGAAGACAAGTTTTCAGGATTGACGTTGTTATTAGGCTCTTCACCAGCTTCTATTTGATCTTTCTGATTTCGAATGCGAACCATGCCGATCATTTCTAACGCCAAAGCAAGGTCTTTGGCACGACCATCAGGTAACAAACCGGCGGCTTCAATATCTTCGATACGCTCTAGTGTGTTGAGCTTGTCGCTGCCACAAGCAAGGGCATGCACGCGGACGATATCAATAATCGGCGCAATGCCTCTTTCCTTGAGGTTAAAAGTGCGTGACTGCTTGCCTTCACCATCTAAGACAAACTGTCTAAAAAATCCCAACGGCGGTTTTCGTTGATTGGCATTACGAGCCATAAAGGTTAAAAAACCAGAGTGTTGCTTGGCTTCTTTGCGTATGTGTTGGTTGAGCTGTTTTGCTAAGGTTTTATCGCCGTAGATACCGCGTAAATCAAAGAAGATAGACAGACGCAGTAGCGCTTCTGCTTTGGGTTTTTGAATCCACTCGCTGAAGTTCTCTTTCCATACGTTAAGAGGCTGACGCCAGCGTAGGTTAGATGCCATGATGTCGCCAGTACAAAGTGTATAGCCGCAAAGGTCGAGGTTTTTGCAAACCCAGTCGCTCAGATTTTTGAAGTATTCCCCATGCAATGACTCATCGTATTTATCGCTTAAAATTAGGGCGTTATCTTGATCCGTTTTGATGGTTTGCTCTTCTCTTGCCTGTGAGCCAAGGGCTATAAAACAATAGGGCACAGGTGCTGGGCCAAATTTTTCCTCACCAAGCTGTAAGAGACGCTTCACAAAGGCCGTACCAATGTGTGTCATGGCATTACCTATCATTTGAGTGTTGGCGTCTGCGACGACGAGCTGGTTAAAGGTGTGCGTCATCTTATGGCTAATGGCTTGCAAGCCTTCGATGCTGCTTTGTTTGAAAATATCGCTGATTAAATAGACGCTGCCATGGCTCTCTTTTTGGATGATGTCACCAGTACTCACGACGCCTATCGGACGGCCATTTTTAATAATGGGGATATGGTGAACATTACATGCCATCATTTTTAACACGGCTTCCGAGGCGTAGTCACGGCTGTCCATGACAATTGGATCCCGTGTCATGATGCTGGAAATGGGGGTGTCGTAAGCAAGGCCTTTGGCCACGGCTCGGGTGCGTAAGTCACGGTCTGTGACGATGCCGATGAGCTCGTCGTTATCGGTAATCAATAAACTGGAGACTCGATGTTCTGACATGATTTGTGCTGCTAGACGAATATCAGAGTCAATATGTGTGCTAATAGGAGGCCGTCTTAATAAACTGATTACCGGGCAGGTCATTAAGGACACATCCGAGCTTCTAGAGTCCATTGCTACTCGTAGACGTACTTCGCGAGCGAGTTGGAAAAAATCAGAAAAAGTATCGTTTTCCTCGTACAGTTTGAGAAACCAACGGGCTGGAATGCAGTACAGTAAACTGTCTTCTATGGTGCGCATGGATTGTGACGATTTCCCGCCACGTAAGAGAGAGGCATAGCCAAATAGCTCGCCTTCATTCATACGTCGAATTAACTTTTCTTCTTTACTGAGTACTTCAATTGCGCCGCTACGAATAAAGAAAAGTGTGTTATTTAACGCACTGGGAGCGATGACCCACTCTCCTGCTCTAACATACTGAATCTCTATTTCTTTTGTCATATCATTGAGTTGCGGGTCTTCTGCAATCTCATTGAAAGGCGAGTGCTGACAAAGTGCTTCGAGTATTTCTGTTAATTCGACGTCCATTTTACCATTCCTGTTCAGTGAACTTATTTATTGAAGCAGTGGTGATGCTATGGTGACAACACCCATAATGAGAAAGAGTGCACAAGCAAGTTGTCGAGTTCGATCTGCATTGATCTTGTCCATGATCCATCGACCTGCAAACACAACGGGCACATTCGCTAGCATCATACCAAGGGTTGAGCCTAACAAGACCATCCAAACACTGCCATAGTGAGCGCCTAATAAAATCGTCGCGATTTGTGTCTTGTCGCCTATTTCAGCAAGAAAAAACAACACAAAGGTTGCGCCAAACGCACCATATTTCAGCATGGTGTTTTCTTCACTGTCGTCTTTATCTGGGATTAATAACCATAAACCCACAGCAATAAAACTTAAACCAATAATCCAACTGATTGCACTGTCGGGA
The DNA here is from genome assembly GCA_963975045.1 of uncultured Marinomonas sp. GTDB lineage: Bacteria > Pseudomonadota > Gammaproteobacteria > Pseudomonadales > Marinomonadaceae > Marinomonas. The sequence continues at coordinate 10,013 of CAXBGJ010000007.1, forward strand.
ATCCAGTGTGCAATTTCGACGCCGAGCCAAGCAGATAAAAGATGATTGAGTAGAGTGGCAAAAAGAATGCCTAGAACAATCGACATTTTGGAGGCAAATCGAGTGGCAAGAAATAAAGCTAAGAGCTGGGTTTTATCGCCCATTTCAGCAAGAGCGACGGTAGAGATTGAAGTGAGTAGAGCTTCCATTTTTTGATGGGTCCTAGGTGGGCTATAAAACAAAAGACAATCTACCTGTGCCCACCTGAGCCAAGTCATTGTCTTAAGTCTCACCAATCCTGTCGATTCACATCGTATCAGGACTTCTTTGCCACGAGCTTGAGGCCCAATTATGTTGACAAAGAATCTTTGCAGTACACAGATTTATACGTACAAAGAAGATTACTCCCCTAAGAAGGCGCAGATAATAGAGTATTAGGCAAAAAAAAACAACGCGAGCGGTAATGGCCGCTCGCGTTGTTTTTAGTAGAAATTGCTTTCTATAATATTACGGTTTTTTATAAAGATGCATGTCGCTATGTAACCCTTTCCACAAGCTCACACACATTATCAACATAAGCACGGTGAACGGTAAGCCAATCGTGATGGCTGCCGCTTGGATCGCGCCTAATGCATCAGAACCGCCACCAACAAGTAGGGCAATCGCAATGATACCTTCTAAAACGGCCCAGAATACACGCTGGATCATAGGTGCGTCAGTCTTACCGCCAGCTGTGATGCCATCGATAACCAAAGAACCCGAGTCAGAAGAGGTCACAAAGAAGACCAAGACTAGAATGATACCAACGAAGGACGTCAAAGATGTTAGCGGTAGGCTAGCAAACATTTGGAACATCGCAAGCGAAGAGTCCGTGATGCCATTCGCAAGAGAACCGACACCATTCTCTACTTGCTCAAGTGCAGAACCACCGAAAATAGACATCCACACTAAGGACACAACGGTTGGAACTAACAACACAGCAACAACGAATTCACGTACGGTACGACCACGAGAAACACGCGCGATAAACATACCGACAAATGGTGACCAGGAAATCCACCACGCCCAATAGAACACAGTCCAACCATGGTAAAAGGTTTCGTCATCACGACCAATCCAGTTACTTAAAGGAATGATGTTTTCAACGTAGTTTAAAAAATAAGAACCCATTGCAGCAAAAATAGTACCGGTATTACCAACGATGACAATAAACAATGCCAAGCCGCCAGCAATGATCATGTTGACATTAGAAAGCAGTTTAACGCCGCCTTCTAGACCACGTGCAACCGAGATAATGGCTACCGCTGTTACCGCACAAATCACAACAATTTGTGTCATTAACGTGTTGGGAATGCCGAATAAGAAATTGAGACCACCTGTTGCTTGCTGTGCACCAAAGCCAAGTGACGTTGCCAAACCAAAGATGGTGGCAATAACCGCGATTACGTCGATTACGTGACCAACACCGCCCCATACTTTTTCACCTAATAGCGGGTAAAAAGCGGAACGAATAGTCAGTGGCAAACCTTTGTTGTAAGCGAAAAACGCTAAAGAAAGACCTACAACCGCATAGATAGCCCAAGGATGAAGACCCCAATGGAACATGGTTGCGCCCATGGCCAAATCTTTCGCTTCAGGCGTGCGGGCAACCACATCAAATGGCGTACCGTACCAGGCTGTGTAGTAGCCAACCGGTTCTGCAACACTCCAGAACATCAAGCCAATACCCATACCAGCAGCGAATAGCATAGAAAACCAAGTGATGGTTGAATGCTCTGCTTTTGCCTCGGTACCACCAAGACGAATCTTACCTAAAGGAAGAACAATCAAAAGTAGACAGAAGAGCACAAAGATATTGCCTGCAATCATAAAGAACCAATCAAAGTTATTGATTGACCAACTTTTGCCTGCTGACAATAGTGCACTTGCATCCGCTGGGAATAAAATACTACCAAGTATGAAAGCAAAAATGATGATAGCGCTTGTGCTAAAGACAGGGTTAAGTACATCTAGGCCAAGAAACTGAACGTTATCTTGCCCTACTTTGTACGACGTGTTGTATTCTGCCCGACCGTTGTCAGGTACTTTGTTACTCATAAATATTCTCCTGAATTAGTGAAATTTTCCAAAACCTTCCAAACTAAAACCAACCTGAGCGTTTTTTATACAATTCCGCTGCCTTACATTAAAAGCATTCTCATTGTAGGGCTGTTCTTAATACGACGTATTTTGTTCTATTTTAACAATCAATCGATAATTTAGCGTTGTAAATTCGCAAGTTATGCTTTTTTTAAAACTGCGCCCAATAAAGAAATAGGCGGCATGCTGAGAATGATTAAATCGTTAAAATAGAACAAAACGACCCTGTTGATTGTCGTGTTTGAAAAGATAGTTTTTATTGGAAATTCACTAGATTTATATCTCCAATGAAGCAAAAAAAGGCCATCAATGATGGCCTTTTTTTGTTCTTAACTGGGTAAGGATTACACCGATTTAGTTAGATGTCAAATTACAGTAAATAAAGTGACGTGTTATGGAAGGAATAGTTCAAGCAACTCATTGAGGAATAATTTGCCTTTTTCGGTGGTTTTAACAGCGTTGTTTTTCCATGCTTCGGTGTCTAATAAACCCTGTTTCAAAGCCGTTTCACAGGCTTTTATCAAATGCGTTGGTAACTTTCGGTAGGTAAATCGCTCATAGTCCTTTAAATCGAATGTTTCGAATAAGCGTAAGCGGTTCATCATGAATTCAAGTGGCAGGTCTTCTTGTTCTATGGCGTCTTTGATGACAAGCGCTTCTGGTAGATTGTTGAGGTAATGGTTTGGGTGTCTGGTCTTTCGTGTACGAAATATTTGACCATTACTCAATGTGATCTTGCCATGGGCTCCAGCGCCAATGCCGATGTAATCGCCAAAACGCCAATAGTTAAGATTGTGTTCGGCACGGCGGTTTATTTTTGAGTTGGCTGACACTTCATACTGAACGTATCCATGTTGGGTGAGCAAAGCTTGGCCTTCATCTTGAATGCCCCATAAGGTGTTATCTTCTGGCAATGTAGGAGGGCGGCGGTAAAACTCGGTATTTGGCTCAATGGTCAATTGATACCAAGATAAGTGCTCAGGGTTAAGCTTTATCGCGAGAGATAAGTCTTTCATGGCCATTTCTAGGCTTTGATCGGGTAAACCGTGCATCAAATCGAGGTTGATATTATCGAAGCCAGCCGCTCTAGACTTATCCACAGCGTGTATGGCTTCGTCTCGGTTGTGGATTCTTCCTAGGGTTTTCAACAGGTTTGGCTGGAAACTTTGAATGCCAATGGAAAGCCGATTAATGCCTGCTTGGCGAAAATGGCTGAACTTTTCCTGCTCAAACGTACCCGGATTGGCTTCCATGGTAATTTCGGCATTGTCCGCCCACGTGAGTTTCTCGCGTAAAGCGTCCATCAAACGGTAGTAAAAGTCTTCGCTCATTAAGCTGGGTGTGCCGCCGCCAATGAATGCCGTTTGAATCGGACGGCCAGCAACATAAGGTAAATCGGCGTCTAGATCGGCGAGCAATTGTGCTAAATAAGCGTCTTCAGGCAGTTTGCCATTTGTTTCAAAACGATCAGCTTGATGAGAATTGAAATCGCAATAAGGACACTTGCGAACGCACCAAGGTAAATGGATATACAAACTCAATGGTGGCAACAGAGTGCTCACAGTGGACTGCTTTGTTGCTGAAACGCTGCGAAAAGTTGCTTTAATGCTTTTGCTCGATGGCTTATTTGGTTTTTAACTTCTTTTGGCAGGCTTGCTGCACTGCAACCACATTCAGGAACGTAAAACACGGGATCATAACCAAAGCCTTCTTGACCTTCGTTTGATGTCATTATTCGTCCTTCCCAAACACCGTGGAATACTTTTGGAGTGGGGTCATTTTCATGGCGCATATAGGCTAAAACACAATGAAAGCGTGCGGTGCGTTCGAGTTCAGCGACGCCGTCTAATTTTTCCAATAGCAAGGTGTTGTTCGCTTCATTGTTGCCGTGCTCTCCAGCAAAACGCGCAGAATAAATACCGGGAGCACCATTTAGGTAATCTACTTCAATACCGGAATCATCCGCCAGTGCTGGCAAGCCTGTTTGGGCGCAAGCATTACGTGCTTTTAGAATCGCATTCTCAATAAAGCTTAAGCCATTTTCTTCGGCTTCTTCGACATTAAATTCACTTTGCGGTTTAACGTCGATGCCCATGTCGCTGAGCAATGCATTAAATTCTTTGATTTTACCGGCATTGTTGCTGGCTAAAACGATGGTTTTGTTCACCGGAGTATCCTCTTGGCATTCTGTATCAAAGGCAGCTCATTGGCCGCCTTGTTGTTTGGGTTCTGGCTTAATTCATGGCTCAACGACTGATATGAAAGATCGCCGTTTCACTGAATAGATTTGGCATAGATCGAATCCACCAGTGGTCTTTTAGATGGCCATCAACCGCGGCCCAGCGCAGAATCTTGATGTCTTTCTCGCGGCATAAACGCTCAAAATCTTGAAAGGTGAAAAAGTGGATGTTAGGTGTGTCGTACCAGTTGTAGGGTAAAAAATCCGAAACCGGCATGCGGCCTTTTAATGCAAGATGAAGTCGGCTGCGCCAGTGACCAAAGTTTGGAAAGGTAATAATGCATTCTTTACCAATTCGTAACATTTCATCGATCAAAAGATCGGGCCGACGAAATTGTTGTAGGGCATGGGTCATCAGCACTAGGTCAAAACTTTGATCTTCAAAGTTCTGTAACCCTTCGTCTATGTTTTGCTCTAAAACTGAAATGCCTTTTTCTATACAAGTATTCAAATCCTCGGGACCGATCTCTAATCCATAGCCGTTGACCTGTTTGTTTTCAATCAGGTGATGGAGCAATTCTCCAGGGCCACAAGCCAAGTCAAGTACGCGTATGTTGGGCTGGATCCATTCATCGATCATTTCTAAGTCAGAGCGCATTAGTTGGTCTCCGTCGTCGTTATGCGATTAGCAACGCGAGTTAAAAAAGTACTCAACACCGCCATGTAGCGCGGAATAGGGAAAAGAAACGCATCATGACCTTCTTCTGCTTCTATTTTTGCGTACGAAACAGACTTACCCGCTTTGACGAGCGCATTGACAATTTCTTCACTGCGTTCCGGTGCAAATCGCCAGTCAGTGGTAAAAGAAACCAACAAGAATTCGCATTGCGCTTTGCTCAGTACGGCAGCCAAATCGCCATCGGCTTGCGCGGCAGGGTCAAAGTAGTCGAGTGCTTTGGTCATCAACATGTAGGTGTTGGCATCAAAACGTTTCGTGAAGGCCTCGCCTTGATAACGTAGATAACTTTCTACTTCGAACTCAATACCGTAATTGTATTGGTAACTGTCGTGACGCATTTGGCGACCAAACTTGGCGCCCATGGCATCGTCCGATAAATAGGTGATGTGACCTAGCATGCGAGCAAGGCCAAGGCCGTTGGTAGGCACGGACTTGTTGTCTAAATAATTGCCGTCAAAAAAATCTGGATCACGGCGAATAGACTGGCGCGCTACTTCGTTGAAAGCGATATTTTGAGTAGAAAGTTTTGGTGCAGAAGCGACAATGACAGCGGCTTTCAAGCGATCAGGGAAACGGATACTCCATTCTAAAACCTGCATGCCGCCAAGGCTGCCACCGACAATGGCCGCAAAGGTATTAATGCCGAGTAAATCGGCTAAACGGGCTTGGCTTTGAACCCAGTCTTCTACGGTGACAATGGGAAAACTTGCCTCCCAGCGTTGTCCTGTTTCAGGATTAATGGTGGTTGGGCCGGTAGAGCCACCACAGCCCCCCAAATTATTAAGGGCGACCACAAAAAAATGTGTGGTATCGATGGCTTTGCCGGGGCCAATAGCAGAATCCCACCAGCCTGGTTTGGTATCCACCATGGCATGATAACCTGCCGCGTGATGGTCGCCGCTTAAAGCATGACAAATCAAAATGGCATTAGACGCATTTTGGTTCAGAGTGCCATAGGTTTCGTAAGTGAGTTGATAAGAAGACAAAGTTTGTCCGCAGCACAGCGCCAACGGTGTTTCAAATTGCGCAATCTGTGGCGTAACAATACCAACAGAGTCGGCTGGAATGACGTCCGGCATAGGTTTTTTTATATCCTAAAGTAAAGCCCTAATGAAGGTGCTCGAATTCCCGTGAAGAAGCGTGGGAAGGTTCATCGATGAATGATGCCACACAGTCTAGCGTTTGCGCCTAGTGTCATCAAGAGGTTGATAGTGCCATCAAGGGATTGAAGGAGAAAATAGCCGTCATTTTAAAAACGCTTCTATCATTCGGCGATGACATGTTAGAAGCGTTTTGGGTGGGTTAATTGCGTTTTAAACGAGCGTAAATACTTGAGTTTTATCGGCAAGCTGTTCTGAAACTTGCTGAATTTGTTTGGTTTTATCAGCCATAATATTAATGGAGCGAGTGTCTTCATTTAATTGCTGAGCGATCTGCTCCATCTCTGTGCTCATTTGAATGGCCGTGCTGGCAACCTCTTGAATGGCGTTTGCCATCGAATCGGTTGATTGCGACCCTGTCATAGCGTTGCTTTCAATGTCTCGCATGGCTTCTTCTGCTTTGCTGCCATTTTCACTGATGATTTTCAGGTTATCTTGGCCACTTTCCATGGTAGTGATAGCGGTTTGCGTTGAATGTTGAATCGTATTGACGATGTCGGTAATTTTAGACGTGGCATCAACGGTTTTTTCCGCTAACGCTCTGACTTCATCGGCCACCACGGAGAAACCTCGACCCGCTTCGCCTGCTCGTGCCGCTTCAATGGCGGCATTTAGTGCAAGCAAGTTAGTTTGACTGGCAAGATCATTGATCATCGCAATGACGTTATCGATGTTTTTAGATAAACGGCCAAGCTCATTGAGTTGTTGGCTCGTTATATTGACGATATTTACCGTATCCGTGATGCTGTTGAGTACCATTTTGATGGTGTCTGCTCCAGATTTGGCGGACTGGTAGGTTTCGTTGGAGTGGGATCTTAAGGTATTGGTTGTACTTGATAGCTCGTTTAACCGACTTGATATGTCATCAGTTGCACTGGCTAATGAGTGCGTGCGCTGGTTCACTAAATGGTTGCTGTTGGTAATGCTGAGAATAGTGCTGTTTAGGTCAGTTGACATAGTGCTAACGTGACTTGTTGTGGACACAACGTCTTTTAGTACGTTGCCAAGGCCGTTGGTCATTTCATTTAGAGATTGGCTCAGCTGGTCGAATTCATCATTGCGTTTTTTGTTGACCAGCGCTTTGGAGGACATGTCGCCTTGTTTGACTTTATTTAAATCCGTAATGATATTGTGCAGTGTGCTATTTACACTGCGTCCAATGGTGATCATTAGTAGTGCTGCAGCGATGCTCACAGCAATACTGACACCGAGAAGAGTGGCATTGGCTTGAGCTGAGCTGGTTTCGGCGTCAGCTTCAGCTTGCAATATATTCTCATCGATCAGTTGGTTTGCTTTTAGCTGGCCTTCATCAAATTCGTTCTTTTTAGCAGTAAACTCCGCTTCTGTGTCGTTGAGGGTTTGGTACTCTTTACCGTATTGAAGTAGCGCATCTCGATAGGCGTTGGCTTTTACTCCATGAGTATCTTGAAAGCCAAAATTCTCGATTCGAGTGTCAAACCGCGTGAAGCTGGAGGTAAATTCTTCTAAATTACTCTCTGTTGGGTCGGACAGATAACTGGCTTCGCCCTTGCGAACATTTGTGAACTCACGCTTTAAAAGGCTGAGTTTATTAATGTCTTCACTGATTTGCGTCCCCATTTTATCTATGTCGCCACGCAGTCCAGAGGACGAGTCAAGACCAATAATATAGCGTTTACCGATCAGTGTGATAAGCGCTTGGCTGTAGTCGTTTATTTTAATAAGGTTTTCTTCGAGGACTTGCTTTAGGGCTTGGCTGTTGGCCCTTTTAATATTAATACTAATGAGGCTGCCATTCTTTTCTATTTGTTCATTCGCACTGGCGAGATAGTCATCATAATTGTCCACTGATATGGATCGTATACTATCGGCTATTTCTAGCATGTGGATGCGAACTTGATCGTTTGATGTTTGAATTTTTGACAGGTTACGCAGTTCATCATTGGCTTTTTGCTGAGAGGAAAGGCCTCCCATGGCCACAAACGTCACAATAACAAACCCCAGCACGGCGGTAATCAGTAGGAATAATAGTTTTGCTTTAAAGGATAAGTTTGCCAACATAATGACCTTCCTGTTAGTCGAGTCGGTTAAATGGTGTGCGTGCTACTGGCACGTCGTTATATTAGTTTATGCAAGCATCGTGCTAAGAACACAACTTTTAATATAGCTTGTTTTAAGCGAGTGTTGGTAACAAAATATTCCGCAATGCTCTATTTTAGTGCGAGGATTTAGATTAGGGCATAATGTAAGCCCTGTTTTGATCAGGGCTCTAATGGGTTTTATTGGACTATTTCAAATAAGCGATAAACCAACTGGCCCGCTGTTTTTTCTTTCATCAAAGACCAGTGTGCGGGCAAGATAGGAAGCGCGGCTTCTTTCTCCATTTCAATGTAAACCAGCGCTCGTTTTGCGAGCCAGCCTTTTTCAAGCAAAGGAACGATTTGGGCGAGCCAACCTTTACGAAACGGCGGATCTAAAAATACGATATCCAGTGGTGTAGGTGTTGCAGTGTCGAGATAAACAGCCGCATTCTGCGCCATAACATCTGCATTTTCTGCCTTTAACGTCGCTAAATTGTCGGTCATCTGCTGGATAACGACTCTTGAATTATCGACAAAAATGGCGTGTTTAGCGCCTCGTGAGAGTGCTTCTAACCCTAATGCACCAGAGCCACAGAAAAAATCGCCACAAACGGCCCCCGGAATAGAATAACTAATCCAGTTAAATAAGGTTTCTCGAACTTTATCTGGCGTTGGTCGTAATCCTTGAACATTGGGGATGGGCAACTGACGTGAGCGCCATTCACCTGCGATGATGCGAAGCTTGGATGCCTTTGTCTTGGTTTGGCTCGAAGCATGGTTAGGGGTGTTTTTTTTCATTGGTAAACCTGAATCTCTTGGTAGGATGATGGTTTTAATAGATGTTTTAGGGCGGTTTGATAATCTTCCATCGAGAAGCTATCCATGGCTTCTTGGTAGCTATTAGCAAATTGCTCTAAGGTGAGTTGCCCATCTTCATGGGTGACTTGGGTCGCGATGCTACTCCACCATGTTGGTGACAGCGTTTGTTGTTCGAGCTGTTGTTTGAATGTGTCGAGCCGTGTTTGAAAGGCTTTTTCATCCATCACTGAAGGAACTTGTTCAACGAAGATCAGACTTTTAGCATTGATAAAGCGGTTTTTTTCTCCTGATGGTTCATTTGACACGGCTGTTACCTTGTCGCCATATTGAATATTCCACCACGCCCAAGGGCGCTGAGGTGACAGGGTTAGAGCGAGCTGGACAAAGTCGATGTGTTGTTGCTTGTTGAGGGTGGAAACTAAATCTGCTCCCCAAAGCTGTAGGCTGATCCATTCTTTTACGGAGGAAACCGGCATTAGCGCCATAGCGCTTCGAGTTTGCCAAAGGTCGCCTTCATTTTTTTGAATAACGGTACTGAGCGGTTCGTAGAGAATAGCCTCTGCGGAGGTTTTTGATAAACGATAATCTTGACTGATAAGGTTGATTGCGCCTTGGACGGTTTGCTTTGCATCAGGCGACATTTCACCAATAATAAAAATGCTGGCCGCAGACATTTTTAGACTGTGGTAATAATTAGAGACCTGTTCCAATGAGACATTGGCCATTTTTGAAATATCTTGCTGCTTGTTTTTATCCAAAAATAAAACGCGTTCAAGTTCGTGTTTAGCAGGGAGGTTGTTCTGGTGTTGACGTTGCCAGTTGTCAAAGGTACGGTGCTTGAAATCGGGATTCTTCAGCCAGTTACTAACCAACGTCAGAGTAGGAATTAAGTACTTAGGCTCGTTACTCAAGGTTAAACCAATCGTTTGGTTTTCATGATCGTAATAACTGCTTGCGCGGGCGGCTAAAGGCGTTAGTCTTTGATTGATCGATGCGGTGCTAAGTGGCAGTGAATCACTCATTAACATGGCCAGCGTGGTTTGAATTAGAGTGGTGTCGGTGGTAACGGAACGAAACGAAAACCGAATCTCTAGTTTGTTACTGTTTTTCCATTGTTCTTGTTTTAACCAGATAACTGGAATACCAGACGTCGTGGTCCAAGTTTCAATGTGAGGTGTTGGTAGCTTGGAGCTTGGTCCCATTAGGTTCAATAGCCAGATAGCTAGCGTGCAAAACAGCATAATGGCCGCTAAAACCGGTCGACTAAAGAGAGGTTTGTTACTATCGGACATAATGGACCTTGAGACGATGTCTGTTAAGCGTACGTTTGCTAAAACTAAGCCTGTTTGCGAGCCGGAATGATGTTAAAATAATCGTTTTATAGTGTCCATGTATGTGGCGCAATGTCTAATCATAGCATTATCGCTGGTGCTTACTGTATCAGTCAAAATAAAGAGACCAATTGAATGGAATTTGTTAACCAAATTATTGTTTTTTTTACACCGTATCTTGGTGAATATGCTCGTTATGTTCCTATTGCGATAGGAACACTGTTAGCGATCATCGCGTTTGTTATTCGCCGTCGTTTTGTGAGTAAAATGAATGCAGATATTACAGCAGCCAAGAAAAAGGATATAGATACGTCCGATTCACCAGAAACTTCGATTTCTGATGAATCGCTGGTTGATGTTGAGGCTGATGAATCGGCGAGTATCAATAATCAAGTGGTAGAAGTGTTACCAGTTGAGTCGCAACCGCCTTCTTTATCTTGGTCCCAACGCATCAAATCGGGATTGTCTCGTACACGCGGTGGTTTAGGGAATGGTTTGGCTTCTGTTATTGGTGGCCATAAAAAAGTCGATGACGATCTACTAGAAGAACTGGAAACACAGTTGTTGATGGCAGATGTTGGGATTGATGCAACACAGACATTGATGAGCGGATTAACAGACAAATTGAACCGCAAAGAATTGAAAGATTCGACGACGTTGCTAGCCCATTTAAAAGCCGAGATGGAAAGTATTCTTAGTCAGTCTCAAAAAGAACTTGAGCCGGTGAGCCAAGATGGGCCTTTTGTTATTTTGATGGTGGGTGTGAATGGTGTCGGAAAAACAACGACCATTGGCAAGCTGGCTAAAAAATATCAGGCTGAAGGCAAAAGTGTTATGTTGGCGGCGGGTGACACATTTCGTGCTGCGGCCGTTGAACAGCTCCAAGTATGGGGCGAGCGTAATAATGTACCTGTTGTTGCTCAGCACACAGGTGCCGATTCAGCGTCGGTTATTTACGATGCCATCGAGTCCGCTAAAGCCAAAGGCATTGACATTGTGATTGCCGATACGGCCGGCCGTTTACAAAATAAAGCCAATTTGATGAACGAGTTATCAAAAGTCGTTCGCGTGATGAAAAAGCTTGATGAAAATGCGCCTCATGAAGTTATGTTGGTTTTGGATGCTGGCACTGGTCAAAATGCCATCAGTCAGGCTAAGCTGTTTTCCGAAGCGGTTGGTGTGAGCGGCATAACGCTAACCAAACTGGATGGAACCGCCAAAGGCGGTATTATTTTTGCGATTGCAAAACAGTTTGGAATTCCTATTCGTTACATAGGTGTGGGTGAGCAAGTTGATGATTTACGTCCTTTTGCTGCCCAAGAATTTGTGGATGCCTTGTTTGATAGTGAATAAGTGGCAATTAGGCCTTTCTTCTTTCTAATCTAAGGATGCTGAATTAGCGTGGAAATCGAATTTCAACGAGTGGGTAAAAAGTACGAGAGCGGACAAGAAGCATTATCGCAAGTTAGTTTTCATTTGCGTCAAGGTGAAATGGCGTTTCTTACTGGGCATTCTGGTGCGGGTAAAAGTACTTTAATGAAACTCATGATGATGATTGAGCGCCAAACTTCTGGGCAGATCTTGGTTGATGGTATCGATTTACGCACTTTGAGCCGCCGAGCTATCCCGCATCATCGACGTCGGGTTGGAGTTGTTTTTCAAAACCATCAATTGTTATTAGATCGAAGTGTTTTTCATAACGTAGCGCTGCCTCTGCAGGTGAGTGGCGCGGACCCTCAACAGATTGCAAAGCGAGTTCGTGCCGCATTGGATAAAGTAGGCCTGCTGGATAAAGAAAAATACAATCCAATGGCGTTGTCCGGTGGTGAGCAGCAGCGTGTTGGTATTGCCAGAGCGGTGGTGAATAAACCGCAACTGTTGTTAGCCGATGAACCAACGGGTAATTTGGACCCTAAATTATCCGCAGAGATCATGAATCTCTTCCAAGAATTCAATCGAGTCGGCGTGACTGTCTTGGTTGCCAGTCATGACTTGGCCCTTGTGGCGCGTATGCGTCATCGCGTATTGACCTTGAATCAAGGCCGAATGGTGAACGATGGAGGGTTTGGCTAAATGGCACAAAAGCCGAATCAACGTGGCGCGACACGAGAGTCGATTAGAGCCACCAAACATCATTGGCCAACACGTACCTCCTTTCATCCCGGTAAGTATTTCCGTCAGCATCAAGCGACATTAATGGAAAGTTTTATGCGGCTGGTGGGTTACCCGTTGGCCAGTATTATGACGGTGATGGTTATTGCCATTGCGTTATCGTTGCCAGGTGGTCTGTATGTTTTATTAAAAAATGTGCAATCTGTTACTGATCAGTGGGAGCAGCAATCAGTTATTACGCTCTATCTTTTCCCTGGCTTAGAAGACACGCAAGCATTGGCGTTATCGCATCGTATTTCCGCGCAAGAAGAGGTGGCATCGGTTGAGTACATCTCTAAAGAAGAAGGTCTTAGGTATTTCGAACGATCAAGCGGTTATGAACAGATCATGTCTTCTTTACCAGAGAACCCGTTGCCGATTGTTTTACGAGTCATTCCCAAAGAAGCGGTAGATATAACGACCTTGTCCAATTTACAAGCGTTACGTGACCAATTGGATGCGCAAAAAGAAGTGGAATACGCAGAGCTGGATGCACAATGGTTACAGCGCCTTGCCAATATACTGAGTTTTGGTCAGAGATTTGTGTATGCCTTATCTGTCTTGTTGGTGGTTGCGGTGTTTTTGATCGTAGGAAACACGATCAGAATGGCGGTGGAAAGCCGTCGTAATGAAGTTTTGGTAATGAAGTTGGTTGGTGCGACCGATGCGTATATTCGTCGACCATTTTTATACATGGGCTTTTGGTTTGGTGTGCTTGGTGGTTTTTTTGCCAGTCTATGTATTCTCCTGCTTAGCTGGTGGGTAAGTGCACCAGCAGAAAGATTGATCGAGCTCTATCAAAGCGGTTTTCAGCTGCAGACTTTTAATGCAGATGAGATTGTTTTATGTTTAACTATTAGTGCATTTGTTGGTGTGATTGGCGCGTGGATTGCCGTTAATCGACACATAACAAATATTGAACTGCAGTGAACATAAAGGGCTAAAATCAGTATTAAGACAATAGCCATGATTTATTCACATTTATGTCACACACACGCAGACTTTACTTGATAGTATTTTGTCATACACAGTATGAACAATTAGAAAGGTGGAAATAGAGATGGGTAAAACTCTCCAACCTACGGATATTATGATTCCAGGTCAGAACCTAGAGTCCTACATACAAGCCGTTAGCCGAATTCCGATTTTAACCGCTGACGAAGAAAAAACCTTGGCAGAGCGTCTTTATTATCAAGAAGACCTTGAAGCCGCGCGTACTTTGGTTATGTCGCATTTAAGGTTTGTTGTACATATTGCAAAAAGTTACTCTGGTTACGGATTAGCGCAAGGTGATTTGATTCAAGAAGGTAATGTTGGCTTAATGAAAGCGGTAAAGCGTTTTAACCCTGAAGTGGGTGTGCGCCTTGTTTCTTTTGCTGTGCATTGGATTAAAGCCGAAATACATGAATTCATTCTGAAAAACTGGCGTATTGTTAAAGTAGCGACCACGAAAGCGCAGCGTAAAATGTTCTTTAATTTGCGCAGTGCGAAAAAAACGCTGTCTTGGTTCAGTAATTCAGAAGTTGAGTCTGTCGCTAGCGATTTAGGCGTAACGCCTGACGTGGTTCGTCAAATGGAAGGCCGTTTAAGCTCTTCTGATATGGCATTCGATGCTTCAGCAGACGATGATGATGAAAGTGCTTTTAAAGCGCCGTCACAGTATTTAGAAGATCATCGAGCTGACCCTGCAACCTTACTTGAAAACGGTAACTGGGAAGAAGACTCGAATCAGCGACTTGAAGTGGCTATGTCTGATCTTGATGAGCGCAGCCGTAATATCCTTGTCCAGCGCTGGTTGTCTGATGCGAAATCAACCTTACATGAGTTGGCCGATGAATACGGTGTGTCAGCAGAACGTATTCGACAACTTGAAAAGAACGCAATGAAAAAGATACGTCTTGCGATGGGTGATGGTCAATTTGATTGATGGTTAACCGCCTGTTAGTAAAGACGATTAAGCCCTCTTCGGAGGGCTTTTTTGTGGCTGTATTTTATGATGAATATATTTGCTTCAAGGTCACTTGCTTTGTAATTGGTCGCCAGGAACAAATCGCCATGTGCGAATGATTTCCAGTTTATCCACTTCTTTTTTTAGCTCCGTTGGAAAAACTTGAAAAGGTTCGGCTAAACGAACGATTCGCATGGCGGCATCATCTAATACTCTAACGCCTGAGGAGTGAAGTACCTCGATATCGTCCACATTCCCATTAGGCAGTAAAATAACGGCTAAGCGCAGCTCACCATAGAGGTGATTGCGTTTCGCTTCTTCTGGGTAGTGTATGTTGCCAATGCGTTCGATTCTGCGTCGCCAATCATCTAGGTACTGAGCATCTATTGCCGCCTTGGCTGAAACAGAGGTGAGTCGTCGTATTCTTGGGCGTTTTGCATAGGATTGACGTTGTTGATCGAGTAAGGCTTCTAACGTTGCAATGTCATTAGACAGATGACTCGGAATTTGTGTTTCACCACGAAATTGTTCTTCAAGGGTTTTGGGTTCTTTCTCTGATTCTTTGGCTATTTCAAAGACGGCTTTTTGATTGTTTGTGGCTAATAAGCTTGGCTCGTCAATCGGTTCTGCAGAAGCCAGTTGTGGTTGTACGGGTGGCGAAATTTCTTGAATCGTATCCGATAAAAAACGTGAGTTTTCTGTGGTGGTGAGCTTTTGCTTACGCAGCTCAGTTCCACTTGCTTGTTGATTTGCTTGGGCAATGAAGTCAGCTTCCTTTGGCGCTTTTGTTGTATGTTGAACCAAGGTCACCTCAAGCGTTTTTGGTTTAGGCGCTGGTAATTCAAAGTCGAAGCCAATCACCATCACCATTAGCACATGGGCGCTAATGGCGATGAAGAGTGCGACAGAAAACTTGTCTATTGTTCGCATGCTGATATTACTGAAGACGCTTTTCTATGGCTTCTATCAATGTCATGGCGATATTTAAGTCAAATTGAGTGTCTAATTCACGAACACAGGTTGGGCTTGTTACATTAATTTCGGTGAGATAATCACCGATCACGTCTAAGCCGACAAACATGAGTCCTTTCTCTTTTAGTGATGGGATAACTTGATCGCAAATCCAACGGTCACGATCTGTTAGTGGTCGACCTTCTCCACGACCGCCTGCGGCTAGGTTGCCTCGGGTCTCGCCTGATGCTGGAATACGTGCGAGCGCAAAAGGTACAGGTTCTCCATTCACAACGAGAATACGTTTATCGCCTTGTTTTATTTCAGGGATAAACTTTTGCGCCATAATTTGTTCAACGCCCATGTTCGTTAACGTTTCAATAATAACGCTAACATTTGAATCGTCAGGCTTAATGCGGAAAATAGAGGTACCGCCCATGCCATCTAACGGTTTGAAAATTACATCGCCATGCTCTTTATGAAAGCTTTTTAGTAAATCGGCGCGTCGAGTCACCAATACCGGTGGGCAGCATTGTGGAAACTGGGTGGCAAACAGTTTTTCATTGCAGTCACGTAAGCTTTTAGGATTATTGACGACAAGCGCGCCGTCGCTTTCTGCTTGTTCCAAAATCATGGTGCTGTAGACGAATTCGCTATCAAAGGGTGGATCTTTTCGCATTAAGATCACATCTAGCTCGCCTAACGGCATTTTGCTTTCTTCGCCTAGATCATAAAAATGAGCCGGGTCTTTATGAACCTGCAGTGGACGAGTCATGGCGTACGCTTTGCCATTGTCTAGAAATAAGTCTTTTTGCTCCATGTAAATAAGTTGCCAGCCTTTTTCGGCCGCAGCCCATAGCATGGCGAGTGACGTGTCTTTTTTATAGTTAATGGATGAAATTGGATCCATAACAATGCCGAGTTTGATAGTCATAGAGTGGTTCCTAAAGCGAAAGCAACGTTTGGATACGTTGAAAAGTCTGTTAATGGGTATTGATGCTATAGAAATATGGGGGCACTGAGAAGAAAAAACACCCATATCATGCAGATAGTTGCCTTGATGAGCAAGAATACCGAGCGGTAGGAGCAGGATGAAAAAAATAACTCAGCGTAGACCTTTTTAATGGCGACGCTGAGTTATTTTTAAAGAATTACCAACTGCCTGTATTGCCACCGGCATCAAGAAAAAGTTCACTTTCTTGTGTGCTTTTGGTGTCACTGTTTTGTGGGGCTTGAGGTGCCGTAGGCGAATTCTCTTTTATCGTATTTTCAGCGGCTTTTAATTCGTCAACGGCGCTTGAGCGAGGTGCGGGAGGTGTTTGTTTTTTATCAAACTCATCATCAAAACCAAGCAACTGAGGGCGATAAATACGAAAGGCACGCATTAGCTCACCTTTTGCATTAAAGAGACGAAATTCTGAGAAGAGTTCATCATAGTCTGCGTTCACGTAGTCTTGACGAGCTTGGAACAGCTCATTTTCACTATCAAGTACGTCTAGCAGTGTACGACGGCCTAGGCGAAATTGTTTTTCGTACGCTATTTGAGACTCTTTCGTGGCAATAACATATCGTCGGATGTGTTCTTTCTGGCCATTAGTGGCTTCAAAAGCCGCCCATGACAATCGAACGGTGAGTTCTGTGTCTCTAATGGTTTGACGTCGTATTTCTGTTGCTTGAACATTCTTCTGAACCGCGACTTCTTTTTTACGTTTGTGTGCACCACCGCTGTACAGGTTATAGTTTAGGCGCACCATGGCTATCAAGTCTTCGCTTGGGCCAGCATCACCGTCTATATTATTATTCCATGTCCGCTCTACGACAAAGTTCACGCTAGGGTAGTTATCGGCATCGGTGACTTTTTGCAGACTTTCTGTGGCGGCAACATCCCAATACGCCCCTTCGATTGCTGGATTTTTCTTCAGTGCTTCATTGATAGCAGAGTCAAGGTCCTTTGGCAGCAGGTCGTTATCAGGTACCGGGTAAATAAGATTTTTAGGCGGAAACTCTCCAACGATATTGTGATAGTTACTTTCCGCATCTATCAGGTTGTTGATTGCCGCGAAGTGATTCGCGTGTGCCTTAGCAAGACGAGCGGTTATTTGGCTCAGGTCTGATTGACGACCAATGCCAGTATCACTTTTTAGTTTGATTTGCCCGTAAATGCGTTCGTGTGTTTTTAAGTTCAGTTCGGCAAGCGTAACGAGTTCACGGTATCGTAAAATGTTGGCGTAAACTTGAGCGACTTCGAGGGCGGTATTTTCTACTGCAATCAGTGCAGCCCAGCGATGGGCCTCTGCTTCACTGGACAATCGTTCCACTTCATTTCGTGTCGAAAAGCCATTGAAAAGAGGTTGGTTTAGCGACAGTGTTAGCTCTCGGCGAGTTAGGTCGATGTCTTCCGAGGTCGTGTTATCTGCGTAAGTGGTTTCGTGTCCTATCCCTGCGGAGATGTCTGCGCTTGGGTAATAGCCGGAACGACGCGCTAACTCAGTATTTTCTTTAAACTCGCGGTATTCTGCAATAGATTGCCGAACAGTCGGGCTATTTTCTATTGCGGTGTATGTTGCCTCTTCGAGTGAGATTGCTTGTGCGGTTGCTGGTAAAAAAAGCGTCCCTGTATAAACCGTGCAAATCATAACTATTCGGTAAAACATGCGATTATTTGTCCTTTAATATGTTTAGCTCAAATCTTAACGCTATTTATGCGGTGAATATGTAGCGATTCTGTTAGTTGTCTCTACATTGGGCTTTTATATTAATACCGTTAAATATCCCCCCATAAAGTATTGATAACACTAAGTGCAACCACTGGCGCGGTTTCTGTTCGAAGCACCCTTGGACCTAGCGTAATGGCATTAAACCCTGATTTTTCAGAGAGTTGCACTTCGTTCTCACTCAATCCACCTTCAGGGCCAATCAGTAAACACACTTGATTGTTTGTCGGGCATTCAAACTGATTGATCGGCTTAGCACTGTGATGATGTAGCGTTAGTTTTAACATATTGTTACATTCATTAAGCCACTGGTTCAATTCAATAGGAGGATAAACCGTAGGAACCACGCCTCGACCACATTGTTCTGCCGCACTTGTCGCCACTTGTTGCCAATGCAATAGTCGCTTCTCTGCTCTGCCATCTTGTAGTTTGACTTCGCATCGCTCGCTGAATAATGGCTGAATCGCATAAACACCTGCTTCGACCGCTTTTTGAATAGCATAGTCCATTCGTTCGCCTCGGGACAAGGTTTGTCCTATGGTGACTTGAATAGGAGATTCATTATGTAATGCTTCAAAGTCGACAATACGAATATTGGCACTGCGTTTTTCTACGTCGCATAAGATGGCGTTGTATTGTCCGCCTTTGCCATTAAAGACTCGAAGAGGGTGATCAGATTTCAAACGCAGCACTTTGCATAAATGCTGAAATGAGGAATCGGGCAGGGCAAGGGTCGTATTCTCATTGAGTTCTGTATCGATAAAAATTCTTGGAATACGCATACTTATCCTATGTTTCCTGATATTTGAAAAAGAGATAAAAATAAAAAAGCCTTCTTCTGCATCCTTCCTCTAATAAAAGAGAGTCATACAGTAGAAGGCTTTATAACGGAAAATCAGAAAATTATAAACCAGCGGCTTTACGTAATGCGTCTGCTTTGTCTGTTTTTTCCCAAGTGAAATTTTCGTCTTCGCGACCAAAGTGCCCGTAAGCTGCTGTTGGCAGATAAATTGGACGTTTTAGATCGAGCATTTTTATCAAGCCCGCTGGACGTAATTCAAAGTGCTCGCGAACCAATTGTGAAATAACCGCATCGCTTACTTTGCCAGTACCGAACGTATTGATACTAATGGATGTCGGCTCTGCGACGCCAATGGCGTAGGAGATCTGGATTTCACATTTATCAGCAAGACCCGCAGCGACGATGTTTTTCGCTACATAACGACCCGCGTATGCCGCAGAACGGTCAACCTTGGATGGATCTTTACCAGAGAAAGCACCACCACCGTGACGCGCCATGCCGCCGTAAGTATCAACAATGATTTTACGACCGGTTAGACCACAATCACCAACGGGTCCACCAATGATGAATTGCCCCGTTGGATTAATGAAATACTTTGTGTCTTTTGACAGCCATTCTGCAGGGAGTACAGGCTTGATGATTTCTTCCATCACCGCTTCACGAAGATCGGCTTGTTTTACTGAAGCACTGTGTTGTGTTGAAAGAACAACCGCATCAATCGCGCAAGGCTTACCATTTTCATCGTAGCGGAAAGTAACTTGGCTTTTTGCATCTGGTCGTAGAAAATCTAACGTACCGTTTTTGCGGACTTCTGCTTGGCGTTTAACCAAACGGTGTGCATAAGTAATTGGAGCAGGCATTAGTACGTCTGTTTCGTTGGTGGCAAAACCAAACATTAAACCTTGGTCACCTGCGCCTTGTTCGTGTTCTTCCGCTTCATCAACACCCATAGCAATTTCAGCAGACTGTTTACCAATGGCGTTCATGACAGCGCAGGATTCCCAATCAAACCCCATGTCTGAGCTGTTGTAACCAATGTTACGAATCACGCCACGAGCGATTTCTTCGATATCGACCCAAGCGTTAGTGCGTACTTCACCCGCCACTAATACCATGCCAGTTTTGACAAGGGTTTCGCAGGCAACGCGGGCTTCAGGATCTTCGGCTAAGATGGCATC
Organism: uncultured Marinomonas sp.; assembly: GCA_963975045.1. Classification (GTDB taxonomy): domain Bacteria; phylum Pseudomonadota; class Gammaproteobacteria; order Pseudomonadales; family Marinomonadaceae; genus Marinomonas. Next base: position 30,163 of record CAXBGJ010000007.1, read on the forward strand.
AAGAATGGCATCCGATACTTGGTCGGCGATTTTGTCAGGATGGCCTTCTGAAACGGATTCAGAAGTAAATAAAGAATATTCGGACATATAGAGTGTTCCTCTTTAGCTGAGTTAGTCGCTAAACAGGCATAAAAAAACCTGTTTTGCATAAAAATGCTAAACAGGTTCTTGCGCATCTGTTTAGCTGAGTTTATATAGCGCCCGCAAGCCGAGACAAATCGACGCTTTTATAGTCTGACGATGATGAACTAGAGCTGGTTAAATATCAACCCAGTGAGGCTGTTTTAATGAGGCAAAAGACCTAGTTTTTGTTAAGATGGTGCAGATTCTTGTGTGATTTCATTTTCTTTGCTCAATCTTTGGGCGTAATGATAGAGCCAGCATTGCATGGTGGCTCTATCCCGTAGAGAATGTTCCTTCATTGTTCGTTAAGCTATCAGGAGTGGAATAACCATGCCGTCTCGGAAACAACTCGCTAACGCCATACGCGCATTAAGTATGGATGCCGTACAAAAAGCTAACTCAGGACACCCAGGTGCCCCAATGGGTATGGCGGATATCGCTGAAGTATTATGGAATGATTTTTTAAAGCATAACCCGAACAATTCTAAATGGGTTGATCGTGACCGCTTTGTATTGTCTAACGGTCATGGCTCCATGTTGATCTATTCTCTTTTACACCTTTCTGGCTATAAATTGCCAATTGAAGAGCTAAAACAATTTCGCCAGCTTCACTCTAAAACACCAGGTCACCCTGAATACGGTTACACCGATGGCGTAGAAACCACCACGGGTCCTTTAGGCGCGGGTGTTAGTAACGCGGTAGGTATGGCGATTGCTGAGAAGACCTTGGCCGCGCAGTTTAACCGTGAAGGTCATACTGTAGTTGACCACAATACCTATTGCTTCCTTGGCGATGGCTGTTTGATGGAAGGTATTTCCCACGAAGCGTGTTCACTAGCGGGTACATTGAAATTAGGTAAATTGGTCGCTTTTTGGGATGACAACGGTATTTCTATCGATGGTCATGTTGAAGGCTGGTTTACGGATAACACCCCACAACGCTTTGAAGCTTACGGCTGGCACGTTATTGCAGACGTAGATGGTCACGATCCAGTGGCTATTAAAGCGGCGATCGAAGCTGCGAAAGCAGAAACCAATAAACCAACGCTTATTTGCTGCAAAACAGTGATTGGTTTTGGCTCGCCTAACAAATCTGGCAGCCATGATTGCCACGGCGCACCGCTGGGTGATGCTGAAATTGCTGCCGCGCGTGAATTTCTTGAATGGCCTTATGCTCCTTTCGAAATTCCTGCTGATGTATATTCTGGTTGGGATGCGAAAGAGGACGGCGCGGCTCGTGAAGTTGAATGGGACGCGAAATTTGCAGCGTATCAAGCGGCTTTCCCAGAGTTGGCGACAGAATTTGAACGCCGTGTTATTAAAGGCGAATTGCCGGCGAATTTCGAAGCCAAAGCACAAGCTTTTGTTCAAGAAAGCCAAGACAAAGGCGAGAACATCGCTAGCCGTAAAGCATCACAAAATGCGATCGGATTCTTTGGCGCCATGTTGCCTGAATTACTAGGTGGCTCTGCAGATCTTGCTGGTTCTAACTTGACGCTATGGTCTGGTTCAAAAGGCATTCAAGATGATCCTGCTGGCAACTACATTTATTACGGTGTTCGTGAATTTGGTATGAGCGGCATCATGAATGGTGCGTCTTTGCACGGTGGTTTTATTAACTACGGTGCGACCTTCATGATGTTCATGGAATACGCACGTAACGCGGTACGTATGTCTGCTTTGATGGGTATTCAAAACATCTTTGTGTATACCCATGACTCTATTGGGCAGGGTGAAGATGGCCCAACTCACCAGCCTGTTGAACAGTTGGCTAACTTGCGTATGACACCAAACATGACGGTTTGGCGTCCATGTGATGCGGCTGAAACGGCGGTTGCTTGGAAATCTGCCGTTGAGCGCCGTGATGGTCCAACGTCACTGGTTTTCTCTCGCCAAGGGTTGCCTGCTCAAGCACGTAATGCTGAACAGTTAGCAGATGTTGCGAAAGGTGGTTATGTTCTTCAGGATTGCGCTGGCACGCCAGATCTTATTTTGATTGCGACTGGTTCTGAAATCGGTTTAGCAATGGCGTCTGCTGAAGCATTAACAGCGAAAGGGTATAAGGTGCGTGTTGTGTCTATGCCATCGACTAATGTGTTTGATGCTCAAGATGCCGCGTATAAAGCGTCTGTACTGCCAAGTAACGTGACTAAGCGTGTTGCTATTGAAGCGGCGCATGCTGACTACTGGTACAAGTATGTTGGATTTGAGGGCGCGATGGTAGGTATGACCACATTTGGTGAGTCGGCTCCTGGCGGAGACCTTCTAAAATACTTCGGCTTTACCGTAGAAAATGTTGTCGAAACTGCCGAGAAAATCTTAGCAGTGTAAGTGCGTTGCTTGATAAGAAAAGAGGTGTGCAATGTGTACGCCTCTTTTTTCTTTTATTAAGGAAGCGGGTGGTGACGTGTTTACCACTCTCTTTGCGATGAAGTAGTAGGAATATGTTGCGAGTCGCTATTAATGGTTATGGCCGCATAGGTCGTTCGGTATTACGAGCGCTCTATGAAAACGGCTACCGCGACCACATTCAAGTGGTTGCTATCAATGAGTTGTCTGATATTCAGACAATCAGTTACCTTACGCGCTATGACACCACTCATGGCCGCTTTCCTCAGTCTGTATCGACTAAAGACAATGCATTGCTGATTGGTGATGATGCTATCTTATGCTTTTCCTGTGCTACACCAGAGGAAATGGATTGGGCGTCTCTTGAACTGGATATGGTGATTGAGTGTTCAGGGAGTTTTTCTGATCGCTATGGTGCGCAAGCCTATTTGGATGCGGGTGTGCCAAGATTGTTGCTTTCTCAGCCAGCGGCCGCTGATGTGGACGCAACCATTGTCTACGGCTTTAATCATCAGGATATTCAGCCACATCACGATATTGTCTCGGCGGCGTCTTGTACCACGAATTGTTTAATCCCTGTATTGGATATTATTAAGCAATTTTCTGGTGTGGTGCATGGCATGACTCAGACGATTCACTCTGCAATGAATGATCAGCCGGTTATTGATGGATACCATAAGAAAGATTTACGTTTGACGCGCGCCGCGCTGAGCTCAATTATACCGGTCGATACGGGGCTAGCGAAAGGTATTACGCGCATGATGCCTGAGCTAGAAGGCAAAATGGGCTGTAACGCGGTACGTGTACCGACGTTGAATGTCTCTGTTATTGATTTAGTGTTGCGTACAGAGCGGGACGTGACGGTAGAACAAATTAATCAGCAATTAGAGCAAGCGGCAAACTCAAAATACGCAGGCTTAATGGGCTTTACTAAAGAAGCGCATGCTTCAGTAGATTTTAACCATGATCCGCGATCGGTGATTATTGACAGTACACAAACTCAGGTCATTGATCAGCGAATGGTGAAGTTACTATGCTGGTTTGATAATGAATGGGGCTACGCTAACCGTATGTTGGATGTGGCTACGTATTGGGCGGGTGTGATTAAACAATCGAATTTAGATTAGTGCATTGGCACATTAAACGACGAGGACATCTTACATGACGGTAATTAGTATGAAAAACGTAGATCTGACGAATAAACGAGTGTTAATTCGTGAAGATCTAAACGTACCAGTAAAAGACGGCAAAGTAACCAGCGATGCGCGTATTCGTGCCGCATTGCCAACCATTAAATTGGCGTTGGCGGCGGGTGCGAAAGTCATGGTGATGTCTCACCTTGGTCGTCCAACAGAAGGGCAGTACGAAGACGCTTACTCGCTTCAACCTGTTGCTACACATTTAGCAAGTTTATTAGGGCAAGACGTTCCTCTTGTCAAAGATTGGCTGGATGGCGTTGAGGTTGAATCGGGTCAGTTGGTCTTGGTTGAAAATGTTCGTTTTAATTTAGGCGAAGCGAACGATGACGATGCCTTATCTAGAAAGATGGCGGCGTTGTGTGATGTGTTTGTGATGGATGCGTTTGGTACCGCGCACCGCGCACAAGCGTCCACTCATGGCGTGGCGAAGTTCGCCCCCATTGCTTGTGCAGGACCATTATTGTCAGCAGAGCTAGAGGCGTTAGAAAAAGCGTTGGCAAAACCTGCCCGCCCGATGGCGGCGATTGTTGGCGGGTCAAAAGTATCGACTAAACTGACCGTTCTTGAGTCTTTATCTGACAAGGTTGACCAATTGATTGTGGGTGGCGGTATTGCGAATACCTTCTTGGCCGCTGCGGGTTTTCCTGTTGGCAAATCGTTGTATGAAAAAGACTTAATACCGCAGGCTAAAGCCTTAATGGCGAAAACCAGCATTCCACTACCTGAAGATGTTGTCGTTGCGACGGCGTTTGCTCCCGATGCGGTAGCGACGGTTAAAAATGCCGCGGATGTTGCGCCTGACGATATGATTTTAGACATTGGGCCAAAAGCAGCGATTGCCTTTGCGGCTTTGCTTGAAAAATCCCAGACGATTATCTGGAACGGTCCAGTGGGTGTGTTTGAGTTTGATCAGTTTGGTGGTGGTACCAAAGCATTAGCGATGGCCATTGCGAACAGTAAAGGTTTTTCAATTGCTGGTGGTGGCGATACATTGGCTGCGGTTGATAAGTACGATATTGCGGATCGAGTGTCCTATATATCAACGGGTGGTGGCGCATTTCTAGAATTTGTTGAAGGAAAAGTACTTCCAGCTGTTGCGATGTTGGAATCTCGCGCGCAAAATTAGTATCAAAGAATGACAAAGATTGTTCTAAATAATAAGGCGTAAAGCCAATATCACTGGTTTCACCAAATGTTGAATGGTTGTTCTACAAAAAGTGACACCGGTGATCATAAAACTAGAGAGTGCCCTATTCGACAGTCGTTGAGTAGGTTACTAACGATAAGGCGTAAGCCACATGACCTGTGATAAGTAAGGTTATGATAAAAAATTCGAGTGAGCTTAATCTCTTAACTCAATCCGTTATAAATAGAATATAAGAAAATTGCAGAGGAAATTTATTATGCCTTTAATTAGTATGCGTCAACTGCTGGATCATGCCGCGGAGCATAGCTATGGCTTACCAGCCTTCAATGTGAACAACATGGAGCAGGTTAAAGCCATCATGGAAGCCGCTAACGAAGTGAATTCACCTGTTATCATGCAGGCGTCGGCAGGAGCTCGACAATATGCGGGTTCGCATTTTTTGCGTCACTTGATTTCAGCTGCCATTGAAGATTATCCACATATCCCTGTGGTAATGCATCAGGATCATGGTACATCTCCAGCTATTTGCCAACGTTCAATCCAGTTAGGTTTCTCATCTGTAATGATGGATGGTTCCTTGATGGCTGACGGAAAAACGCCGGCTAGCTATGATTACAATGTCGATGTGACTCGTCGCACGGTTGAATTCGCTCACGCTTGTGGTGTGTCTGTAGAAGGTGAACTGGGGGTGTTAGGCTCGCTAGAAACCGGTGAAGCGGGTGAAGAAGACGGCGTTGGTGCAGAAGGCATTTTGACCATGGATCAAATGCTGACCGATCCACAAGAAGCCGTTGATTTCGTTAATGCGACGGGTATCGATGCTTTGGCTGTAGCGATAGGCACGAGTCATGGCGCCTACAAATTCACACGTCCTCCTACTGGCGACATTCTTGATATCGAGCGTATTGCGAAGATCGTTGAATTGTTACCGAACACTCACATTGTATTGCATGGTTCTTCTTCTGTACCTCAAGATTGGTTAGAAATTATCAATCAATTTGGTGGCGAGATTCCAGAGACATATGGTGTACCGATTGATGAGATCGTAAAAGCGATCCGTTATGGTGTTCGTAAGGTCAATATCGATACAGATTTACGTTTAGCGGCAACAGGGGCTATTCGTCGTAGTTTGGCTGAGCACAAAGGCAACTTTGACCCACGTAAATATTTAACAGAAAGTATCAAAGCGATGAAGGCGGTTTGTATTGACCGTTATGAAGCGTTTGGTTCTGCCGGTCAAGCTTCCCGTATCCAAACTATGGATCTTGAAGAAATGGCGGTGCGTTATGAGCGTGGTGAATATTCAGGTGGACGCAATTTTTAAGCGTTATTTGAAAAGAATGTCGCTTTAATGATGGCGAGCGAAAATAGGAAAAAAGATATCTTTTTAAGTTTTTTAATAAAAAAGTAAAAAAACTATTGACCGAAAGATTCAATTACCTATAATGCTCGCCATTCCTTGCGGGAGTGGTGGAATTGGTAGACACGCTGGATTTAGGTTCCAGTGCTTCACGGCGTGAGAGTTCGAGTCTCTCCTTCCGCACCAAATTATAAAAAAGCTGACTTTATGTCAGCTTTTTTTATGTCTGAAATTTACGTCAACTTCTTATTTCTTCGTTATTTATTCCATTCTCAGCCTGTTTTCTGTGCTTGATCGTATTTTCTTGTTCCTGTTATCACTAAAGTTCGTTAATTTGGTTAGAATAATTCTTTCTATGATGTTTCATCGGGCTCAGTAATGCGCAGACTTCGTTATTTTATCATGTGGGTTCTTCTAGGATGCTTCGCTTTCACTGTGCAGGCAGCGAGCATGTCGCTTGATCTGATGGACAGTTATGATTTTTATCAACTTAGTCCAAGACAAGGGCCTTTAGCAGAACAGTTTACAACCGTAGTAAACTCGCCCCCTAGTCCGATTCGAGTTTCTCAAAAAAGAGCCGTACGTATTGCGTTGCTGTTATTTGGGGACATGAATGCTATAGACAATAGATCGTTGTTAGTTTCATTTAAAAGGCGCATGCGAGAGTTAGGAATCGACTATCGGCTGGATACTTACACAGACAGTTCTCAGAATAGCAGTGACATAACACCTTATTTCAAAATAGCCGAAGCTCAACCTGATTATATTGTCATGACTGAATTGGGTTTTGTTCAGCGCCGCTTCTTAGAGCGGTTTTTACGCATCAGTAAAGCTCCGAAGGTGATTCTTTATGATTTTGCCTCGCCGTTGGTTCATTGGATGAATCACCCTCCGTTAATGTATATTGGTTTTGATCAAAAAAAGGCCACCATGATGCTTGCCAGTTATCTTGATCGCCAGTTGCCTCCAGAGGCCAGTATCTCTGCATTGGTTTTACCATCAGGTTATCTTGGCTACGTACGCTGCGATGTATTTTTAAATGAAATGATGAAATACAATCGTCGTATCAGTCATATTAGGGTGGTTCCAGACAATAGAGAGAGTGCTTTTGAGGCGGCCCAATCCTTATTGAAAAAGGACCCATCAGACTTTATTTTTAGCTGCTCTCAGAATATTTCTGATGGAGTGGTCTCTGCATTAAAAGAAAACAAAACCACGCTAAAAGTTCAAACCAATTCATGGGGATTGCCTTTGCATGGCACCTCTGATCTGGTAAGTCGTCGAGTGAAAGCGAGCGTGCTTTTTATGAAGGATGATCTGTCCATCGCGTTAGCAGAAGCGATTAAAATGGATCTTGAGGGAAAAAATATGCCCAATCTTTATGTCGCACATTCTACGTTAATGCCTGCTGAGCTGGACGCTGAAAGTATTCGTTTGATGGTGCAGCAGGCCTATCATTATTCGGTGGAACTATGGCAATAGTCAGTATTAGTTTACGGCGCCGTCTACGGAAAAGGGTGCTGGCATCGATCGGATTGGCCTTTTTAGTCATTGCTTTGATGATTTTGTATTTTATTGAAGCCTTGAATCAATCGTCTGCAGAAAAAGGTTTGGTTTTAAAGCATCGTGTGGTTGAGCAAGCTTTTAATGGTTACTTGGCTCGCGCTGAAGACGAAATGAAGTTTATTGGGCAGGATCTTTCTCTACGCGATTATACCTCTGGTCATGAGTTAGATTTGCTATTTAGTCACCATGAAGTCTTGCTATTCGGTGGCTTAGATTTCTTTTATATCGAATGGAAAAATGGCCTGCACTCGATGGACCCAAGGGCGCGCCTATTTACAAAAGTAAATTTTCAACCTCTCTTGCAAGAAGGACTGATCAATAGATGGACGTCTATCCTGACAAAAGACGGCACTATTTTGCTTATGTACAAAAAAAAGCTACTGTCGGCTGAGCAAGAAAACATTGGTTTTTTGTATGGTTTCATTTCATTAAATGACAACTTAACGTTGGCGCATGAGTTACTTGAAAGTGCCCAAGTTAGTGCCGTACAAATTTATGACAAGGCTAATGATCGTATTTTGTTAGAAGAGCATAAGACCGGTGTGGTCTTGTCTGGCTCGATATTACGATCGAGTTTACCTTTAGTGTCACCTGTGCAGTCACAACTCCAACTCGATATTATTCAAAAACATGCATTTTCTTCTACTCTGTTAACGAATGCTCTGCCTTTAATTATTGCGGTTGGCTTTGTTTTATTGTGCTTTTATTTCTTTTTGACACGTTTGGTGAAAACGTTGCTTTTTCATCCTCTTGAAACCATCGCGTATCGCCCTGAAGAGGATTTGTTACCGTTTAGCGAGTTGCAACCTTTTAAGCTGCAAAGTAATCAATATAAGGCCTTTATCAAGGCCAAAGAACGTAGATTTACGCTTCTTACAGAATCGATTCACAGTGCCATCATTTTTTGCAATGAGGTGGCGGAAGTTGAGCTTATCAATACAGAAGCTAAGCGTATTTTTCCTGATTCAGATAAAGCCCGAACACTTTTTGATTTTATGCCTATTTCCTGTCATCAATCCATTCAAGAGGCGCTAAAGGGGGGGCTCGGTGTTCATTTTGATTTAACCATTAATAATCTAGGGCGGATATATCAGTGGCAGGCCTACTCATTTCAAAATGAGAGTACTTATCGAGGCTTATTATTAGTAGGTCAAAATGTTACCCAAGAAACCAGCCTTACGTGGCAACTTGAGCAGTTACAGCCACTATCATCCGTTGTGCAAAAGAAGGTGGACACGGATGCTATATTAAATGAGCTGACGTACCTTTCCATGCTACCCAGTCACACAAACATAACGCACTTACAGGGTTGGATTACGCTGTTGGTATCAGTATTAGACGAAATTAGTACGGTAGAAAGCGATGTGTCTTATCTCCCTATAGGGGACGTTTTTTGTCAGGAAAGCGCTCGAGTTATGACGGCGATGGGCGTAGAAGCAAATCGAGTACAATTGGATTGCTCTGTAAAGACTGGAGCAAGGGTTGTTGCTGTGGATGCGAGTTTTAGAGGATTGATACGTGTTTTATTTATGATGGTCATGTCGAATGATATGGCTGAGCGTCGCCTAACGGTTCGGTTTGATGGCTCTGGACTGGAAATGATTGCAATGAATGACATGGCTTTTAGGCCTCTTTTTTGTTGGATGGTTAACATGTTGCTGACTCATCTTGGTGGCCAGAGAAAGACCTTACAAAATAATGCATTACAGCTTAATTTAATCATTGAAGAGCCTGAGTATAAAAACGAATTCACGTCGTTAGCGCCGCATCAAGTAGTGGCTTGGGTGTCGAATGACTACTCAAATGCAGAAGCGGTAAAGGAAACCCTAGAGAGGTTAGGTTTACAGGTTGAAGAATATATTTCAACGGACAGTTTTTTCACTCAGTCTAGTGCCGTTAAAAAATTCGATGCTGTTTTAATTGGGTGTGATAAAGATGTAGATGCACAATCGGATATGACTCAAGCGCTGAAGCTAAAATACAATCGAGATCGACTGCCCATTGTTTGGTTAAACAGCACCTTGCCGATCACAGCAGACCCACATGTGTTCACTTTAATGGGGTGTTCTTTTGATTATAACCTGCATCAAATATTGGTTAAGGCATGTGCATTAGAAGGGATTGCTCCTACGTACTCTAGTGGGCAATGTGAGTCTTGGGTAATGGTCGGTGGAAGTCGTGTCACTAAAGCAATCTGGTATACAGAGTTAGAAAACTATGGAGTTACAACGCAATGGCTAGTGGACTTATCTAACTATTATGTCGTTTTGTCGTACCACCCTGATGCGGTTGTTGTATTGTTGGCGCCTCAGTCAGAGGCTCTTTTATTGTCGATTCAGACCGCTTTTCCAAAGGTACGGTTTTTTTCGGTACAAAGGTGGTCAGAAATGCCGGATAATGTGGCCCTTTTCGAGATGGCCTTGCCTTATTCTGGCGATCAAATACGGTTATTTACACAAGACGTTATGCATAACAATGCAAATATTAGGAGCAATGAATGAGCGTAATCGGGTTAATTGGCGCCATGGACGAAGAAGTGGCCGTTATCAAAGCGTGGATGACAGATGTTCGTGAACAGACCATTGCAGGTTGTGATTTTTTTGTTGGCTCTTTTGAAGGCAAAGAAGTGGTTTTGCTTAAATCGGGCATTGGTAAAGTAAATGCGGCTGTGTCGACTACTTTATTGCTTTCTCAGTTCCAGCCAGAATATGTAATTAACATTGGTTCTGCTGGTGGCTTTGATGCTGATTTACAAGTTGGGGATGTCGTGATTTCGGACCAGGTGATCCATCATGATGTGGATGTCACTGCGTTCGGTTATGTGATGGGGCAGGTTCCAAATATGCCTGCGACGTATGCAGCGAACACAGATTTAGTGAATCAGGCGAAAAAAGCCTTGCAGAGCGTGACTCAAGTACAAGCCAAAGTTGGCTTGATTGGGACAGGGGATAGTTTTATGAATGACCCTGTTCGCGTGGAAGCGGTTAGAGCGATTTTTCCTGAACTTGTGGCGGTTGAAATGGAAGCCGCTGCGGTTGCACAGGTGTGTTTCAAATTTGGAACGCCTTTTGTTGTGGTGCGTTCATTGTCTGATATCGCGGGTAAGGAGTCTTCTCAGAGTTTTGAGGAGTATCTTCAAGTAGCGGCGGAAAATTCATCTCTGATGATTCAGCAAATGCTTAAAGGCTACTGAGTTATGTGCGTAAGCAAGGGGCGTTTTACGATGCTTTGTTTGGCGGCTTTTTGCTCCTTGCCCGTTTCTTCTGCTGAAGAGGAGGTTGGTAATACGGTTGCTCAATTTGAAAGCAATGAGCAGCTAGAAAAAAATACGGAACCTTCTTGGTGGTTGAATTCACATGAAACGGTTTCAAAAACAATTGGCAATTGGTCGACAAATATAGATTCCTTTTTATCCGGAACCGAAAGCAGTCAACCTTCAGATAGTTATTTAGATGTGCGATTTGGCTCGGTATTAAGTGGAAGTGACCGTTCCGGTTTTTTTGATTTTCGTACTAGGCTTAAATTGCCAAATACTCAGGGTAGATTACGCTTAATCATCGAGTCTGAACCCGACACTTTGGCACCTGAAAGTTTACGAGGCGAATCGTCTCAACAAAATAGCATTGTAAATTCTGCCTTGAAATCGAATATCTCGGCGGCTGTGCGTTATATACAAGAAGACATAGGGTTAGATCTTGATGCTGGTATAAAAGTAGACTTTCCTCTTGATCCATTTTTACGATTACGCCTTAAACAGAGTGACGTTACTGGATCGTGGAATTGGTGGCAAAATCAAGAAGCATTTGCTTATTATTCTAAAGGCATTGGTGCGCGTTATGGCCTAGGTTTAGGTTACGCTACGAGCCCTACTTTGAATTTTGGTACAGACTTTGGCGTAACGTGGCTCGACAAAGAAGGGCTGTTTTATGTCCGTGAAAACTTTATTATTCAGCATTCATTGAATGAAAAAAACCGAATGGCGTATCAATTAAGCTTTCTTCAGTCAGGCGAGCATTCTATAGAGCCAGACAGTTTTTTATATAACATCCAATATGAGCGTCTCCTTTACAAAGATTGGCTTATTGGTCAGGTGACACCTCAGTTTACCCATGAAGCAGAAGACGACTACGAGGGCGCGTTTTCTCTGACATTATCGCTCGCTATTCTACTGGGACCTCAATATCTTCATTAACTCGGTTTATTTCATTTATTTGGGTCATTAGATTTGTGAAGAGGGAACTCGTATAATGCCGCGCTTAAAGATAACTAGTGCCAATTGTTTTTACGCTAGCTAGTTCCTATCGCTTTTAAGAGAATGAGTCATGAGACCGGATCAAATCCAACCAGAAATGTATGAAAAGCAGCTGCAAGATAAGCAAGCTGAATTAGCCAAATTAATGGTGAGTTTGTCATTGCCTGAGATGGAAGTATATGCAAGTCAGCCTTCTCACTATCGTATGCGCGCTGAGTTTCGAATTTGGCATGAAGGCGATGACTTATATTATGCGATGTTTGATCCCGCGGATCCTAGAACCCCAATTCGTACTGATCAGTTTCTTGCTGCTTCTCATCTTATTAATGAGTTGATGCCAAAATTGATTGATGCAGTACGAGATACGCCGATATTGCGACATAAGCTCTTCCAGGTCGATTTTTTAACGACCACCACAGGAGAAGCGTTGATTAGCTTGCTTTATCATAAGCCGATTGATGATGAGTGGAATGCCGCCGCACAGCAGCTTAATGACGCGTTTCCGGCTTGCCATTTTATTGGTCGTAGTCGTAAGAAAAAGCAAATTTTGACCCGTGATTTTGTCATGGAAACCTTGACCGTACATGGTCAAAAGTTTCATTACCAGCAGGTAGAAAACAGCTTCACTCAGCCTAATGCCAGCATCAGTGAAAAAATGTTGGAATGGGCATTGGACGTCACAAAAGAAGCGTCAGGCGATTTGTTGGAAATGTATTGTGGTAATGGTAATTTTTCCATTCCTCTGGCTCGACGTTTTGACCGCGTGGTGGCAACGGAAATTTCAAAAGTCTCGGTTAACTCGGCCCAGTTAAACATTGCGATTAACGGCATGCATAATGTTCAAGTGGTCAAAATGGCCAGTGAAGACGTTTCTGCCGCGTTAAACGGTGATGTTGAGTTACCAAAGGGCCTTATACAAGCGGGTGTTAGTGAACTTACCCCTTCTGTTGTGCTGGTTGATCCACCTCGTGCAGGCTTGGATGACGCAACGGTTGAGTTGATTCGTAAGATAGATTCCATTCTTTATATTTCATGTAACCCTGAAACATTGAAGTCAAACTTAGAGTCATTGTCGAGTACACATGAAGTGGTGCGCTTCGCTATGTTTGATCAGTTTCCCTATACTCATCATGTAGAAACAGGTGTGTATTTACAGAGAAAACAACCCGTCTAAAAGTACTCACATAGGGAGGCCGTTATTTACGGTTTCTCTATGAACGTTCCTCTTGTCATAATGAAAGACATTCCCTTATCGGCATTAAGATAGCGCTTTATTTGTGTTAACATACGTCAACTTTTTCCCCCACCACCATAGAGAAGTCGAACGAGCCATGAGTAGTAACTCACTAGACAAAGACAAAATCAAAATCTTGTTATTAGAAGGCGTTCATCAATCTGCACTGGATGCATTGCATGACGCAGGCTATAGCAACATTGAGTATCACAAAACCGCATTAGCGGAGGATGAATTGATCGAAAAAATCGCGGAAGCGCATTTTATTGGCATTCGATCCCGCACTCAATTAACCGAGAAGGTGTTAGAACACGCCAATAAATTGGTTGCTATTGGTTGTTTCTGCATTGGTACTAACCAAGTCAATTTAGACGCGGCAAGTGCAAAAGGCATCGTTGTCTTCAATGCACCGTTCTCGAATACGCGTAGCGTAGCTGAGTTAGTGCTGGGTCAATTGATTCTATTGCTTCGAGGTATTCCTGCTAAAAATGCAGCGTGTCATCGTGGTGGCTGGATTAAATCTGCCGTCGGTTCTTATGAGACTCGTGGTAAGCGTTTAGGTATTATTGGTTATGGCAGCATCGGTACACAGTTGAGCGTACTAGCAGAATCTCTAGGCATGGACGTTTGCTTTTACGACATCGTTACTAAATTGCCTTTGGGTAATGCGCGCCAAATCAAAAGTCTGAAAGAATTGTTGTCTACCAGCGATATTATCAGTCTGCATGTGCCAGAAACCAATTCGACTAAGATGATGATCGGCGCGAAAGAAGTGTCTCAAATGAAGAAAGGTTCTATCTTCATTAACGCTTCTCGTGGCACGGTTGCGGATCTTGATGCGGTGGCTGACGCCATTAAGTCTGGAAATCTAGGCGGCGCAGCGGTCGATGTTTTCCCTGTTGAGCCAAAAGGTAATGACGAAGAATTCGTTTCTCCATTGCGTGGTTTAGACAATGTGATTCTAACGCCTCATGTTGGTGGTAGCACCATGGAAGCGCAAGAGAATATCGGTGTTGAAGTGGCTGATAAGCTGATTAAATATTCTGATGTGGGCACTACAACGGCTGCGGTTAACTTCCCTGAAGTGGCGTTACCTGCTCAAGCAGACAATCATCGTATTTTGCACATTCATGAGAACCGTCCTGGTGTACTGTCTAAGATCAACGCTATTTTCTCTGAACATAACATTAACATTACAGGCCAGTATCTTCGTACCACGGAGAAACTTGGCTATATGGTGATGGATGTCGATGCAGAAGAAGGCGAATTGGCTCTTGAGAAAGTCAAAGAAGTTGAAGGAACAGTTAAAGCACGTGTTTTGTTTTAAGCTTGTTCTGTGAGTTTATGATGTAAAAAATCCAGCGTAAGCTGGATTTTTTTTGTCTTTGACTTTTGTATCGTCCATCGTCTTGAATTGTTATTTGATGCCCAGCGTTGTGGTGATGTCTTGAATTTTTTGCTTGATGCTCTCAGTCACTTTAGACATAAACTCTTCAGACTCATTGGCTTGTCCCCTCACTTTGGCGACCGCGTCATTAAGGTCACTCATGCCAAGCTTTTGCTCCGCAGCATAGCCAGTTGATTTTTTTGCGAGCTGAGTAGATTGCTTCGACTTTTCAAGCACTTCTTGAGCAGATTGCCCCAATGCTTGAGTTAAGCTTATCTGCTCTGTCGAGGCGCTTTCAATAAGGTCTAGGTTGTTTTTAAGTTTGCTGGTGGCGGAGGAGAGAAGGACAAAAATTTCAGTAATTTCTTCTAATGATTGTTGTGTTCGACTTGATAGCGTTCTAACTTCCGATGCGACAACGGCAAAGCCTCGCCCATGTTCACCCGCTCGTGCGGCTTCAATGGCCGCGTTTAAAGCCAGTAGGTTGGTTTGCTCTGAAATGTCTCTGATACCGCTAACAATTGAGGTGGCACTAGACACGGAAGACTCTAAATTTAGTAAAGACTTCTTACTACTATTTAATCTTTCAACGGTGGTTTGGTTAGCCACAGCCAGTGATGCAGCTTGACCGACGCTGTGTGTCATGGCGGTATTTGTTTCTATTGCGTAGGTCTCTACCTCACGGGCTCGGACTTCGGCTTTGTTCGCCAGCACTTCGATGTGGTTGGACATTTCTAGAGTGTTGTCTAATTCTCTGTTTGAGGCAGTACTTAGCTCATGCACTTGTCCAAAGGCGTCTAACATATCTTTGAACGAAACCGAAATATTGTTGAGTTCGGTGTCTCTTTGTTGTCGCTGAACTGCTATTTGCTCTAAATAGCGGTTTAAGTAATGGGCAACGTCTGAGAGTTCATTCTTGTTTTTGCCCACTTTGAGTGTGTTGCTGTTTTGGTGTTCGACTAAGTCTTTGACGGCGATGTATAAGTCTCTGGCGCTTTTTACGACGACTTTATTTTGAAAAATATGTACCAAGATTGTGGTCAATACCATCAGGATAACGAATATAGAAAAGGCCAGAAGCGTTTGTTTTTGAGTGGCCTGAGCGCTTTTTTGAATGTCCTGAGTACCTGCTTTCAAAATATTTTCTAGCTGACTGATCAATGTGCGTATTCGGTTTTGTGCTTCGATGGCTTGTTGAATGCTTGCGAGGCTAGAGTCAACGTCTTTTAAATAGCGGCCAGACCAAGTGTGGAGTTCACTTTTTGTTTCTTCTAGAGGGTCTACTTCCTCTTCATTGTTTACTGATTCATTCGCCCAGCCCATTAAGGAGGATAAGTCATCGGCTGAGTCTGTGCTTTGCTCCTCTTCTAATACTAGTATGGGTAGATTATTAAACTCTTTGATATGGGATTGAAACGTCTGAACAGACTGTTTTAGGCGTTCATAATTGTCTGCAGTGTTGTTGGCCAAATAGTCGTTTTTGGCGCCGTTTACATGAGCAAGATCCGCATACAAAAAGGCTTGGCTTGCTAGATACGGTGCAGCCGTTTGTAAATCATGTTTGGCATGAAATGCTTGTACTTTGTCGGCAAGGGAATCTAAAGACAGTAATGTTTGGCGCTCGTTGTTTTCGATGAGGGCAAAAGGATTGCCAGATAACTTTCCAGCGGCCCTTACATCGGATTGAAGACTGTTCTCTATTTCAACCAGTTGCTCGCTAATGGGGTTTTTAATAGAGTCTGGTAAGGTGCTGAGTGCTGGACGGATTTGTTGTTGAATAAACCCTTCTGCGGTTTGTAAAGCGGAGGCTTCGCCTGACGACAAATAGCCTTCAATCTGTTGCTTTAAGTCGATAGATGAGTATTCCCACACTTGCGTATAAGTGTCGCTTTGCTCAAAGGCGCTACGAAATTGCATTAAGCTCCAAAGCAGTAAAGCAATAAGCATAACGGCAATCACTAAATAACTTATTGTCGTCGTACGGGTTACATGGGAAATTTTCAATCAAGAACCTACTTTATTCACATAATGTTACGGGTTGAACTACTTTAATCTGTGTGTGTGACAAAAATGTGACAAGAAAGTGGGTGATAAGGTTTGCGTGAGACAGAATTTAAAACACCTAAAATCACCAAGGAATTGACCATTAACGACAATATTAGAGGTTAGCTTGGTCATTTAGAAAAAATATCTTCCATGGTCACTTTTTCGTCATTATTTTGTATTAAATTGAAAA
>CAXBGJ010000008.1:0-46096 GCA_963975045.1 uncultured Marinomonas sp.
CGGCTTGTTCGGCAAATTTCTGAACAATCGGGCTGAATTCAACCTGTAACCAGCGTGGTAATGCCAAGCCAAATTCTTGTTCAAGCGTATAGGCGATACCGCCTTTGCCTGATTGGCTATTCACACGAATAACTTCTTGGTAGCTACGACCCACATCGCGAGGATCAATTGGCAAGTAAGCCACATCCCAAGGTTTGTCGTCGGTTTGATTGGCCAAGCATTTTTTAATGGCGTCTTGATGTGAACCAGAAAAGGCTGTGAATACTAATTCGCCGGCGTACGGGTGGCGCGGGTGAACTTGTAACAAGGTGCAGGCTTGAACAACACTTATGATGCGGTCCATATCGCCTAATGCTAATTTTGGATCAATGCCTTGGCTGTATATGTTCATGGCCATAGTGACGATGTCCATGTTGCCTGTGCGTTCGCCATTACCTAACAACGTACCTTCAATGCGGTCTGCGCCAGCCATAATACCTAACTCTGCTGCTGCGACACCACAGCCACGGTCATTGTGAGTGTGTAAGCTGACGAACATGCAGTCGCGCTTATTAACGTTGCGGCAGAAATATTCAATTTGGTCAGCGTAACGATTTGGCGTAGACACTTCGACGGTTGCTGGTAGGTTGATAATGACTTTATTGTCAGGTGTTGGTTGCCAAACGTCCACAACAGCGTCTACAACTTCAATCGCGTAATCAATTTCGGTGCCAGTAAAGCTTTCAGGTGAATATTGGAAAACCCATTCTGTTTCTGGGTGTTTTTTTGCGTGTTCTTTGACACATGTTGCGCCGTCTACTGCAATTTTCTTGATGCCTTCCATGTCCATACGAAAGACTTGCTCACGCTGTGTTGTTGATGTTGAGTTATAAACATGGACAATGGCTTTTTTAGCGCCTTTTAGTGACTCGTAAGTGCGAGCAATCAATTCTGGGCGAGCTTGAGTCAATACTTGGATGTAAACATCATCAGGCACTTGTTCTTCTTCGATCAACCAGCGCACGAAATCAAAATCTAACTGAGAAGCGGCGGGAAAACCCACTTCAATTTCTTTAAAGCCAACACCAACCAGTAGAGCGAAAAATTGTTTCTTTTGTTCCACAGTCATTGGTTCTACCAATGCTTGGTTGCCGTCACGCAGGTCGACACTAGACCAGATAGGCGCCTTAGTGATGTCGTTATCAGGCCAAGTGCGATTTTTGATAGCGACTGGCTTAAACGGCGTGTACTTTTTATGGTTGAAAGCTGTGTGGTCAAAAGATGTCATTATCTTTCCCTTCTTTATGTTGTAGAGCGGGTAAGCTCGGTTGTTATTTCATTCACTTGGTTAAGTGTTTTTCGATGTTTCTATCATAGCGAATTTTATTGAGTAAAAGATTGCGTTTTTTTATGGAAATATCATGTTAAATAGCATTATATTGCGTAACGGTTATTAAAATTGGCAGCTTAGGGCTATTTCTATGGGTCTTGATAAAATTGATTTGAACATTTTGCGTGAATTGCAGCAAGATTCTAGCTTAACAAACCAGGAGTTGGCTGATCGTGTTGGCCTTTCGGCGTCGCCTTGTTTGCGACGAGTTAAAGCTCTAGAGGAAAGTGGGGTTATTGATCGAAGTGTTACTTTACTCGATGAAAAGAAACTGGGTTTAAAGTTAACCGCTTTTATACAAATTAGTATGGACCGTCATACCCCTGACCGCTTTGAGGTATTTGAGTCTCTGTTGGAATCTTATCCTGAGGTAAAGTCCTGTCATTTGGTGACAGGGCAATCGGCTGATTACTTATTGGAAGTGGTCGTAGAAGACATGGAACGTTATCAAGAATTTCTTCTTGGTCGGCTAACGCGTATCGCGGGTGTGACGGGCGTTCATTCGAGTTTTTTATTACGAAGAGTCATAAATCGAACTTCACTCCCTCTGGATCATTTGATTTAGGGGGTTATTTCCTTATTTAGCATTGATATTTTAGCTTTTGACCAGATTAATGGGCGTTATACTTGTTAAAGTAAAAAAGTCCCTAGAGAGATGTAGTTATGAGTGATTTGACAATAAAGCGTCGAGTGATGATCCCCATGAGGGCGGGCGACGTGATGGCCGAATTTATTTCTTTTAACGGAGATGATTCAGGCAAAGAACACATAGGGATATTTTTCGAAGGAAAGCGGGAAAAAACGGATAATAGTGTACCGTTAGTTCGTCTGCATTCAGAATGTCTCACAGGTGATGTATTTGGGTCTGGTCGTTGCGATTGTGGTGAGCAGCTTGATGAAGCCATCGACCGTATTAATGAAGAAGGTGGTTATATTCTTTATTTACGACAAGAAGGGCGAGGTATTGGTTTATACGCCAAGTTAGAAGCTTACGCATTGCAAGACCAAGGCTATGATACTTATCAGGCGAATGAAATGTTGCATTTACCCGACGATGGTCGAGATTTTGGCATTGCTGCGAAGATGTTGCTGTCGCTTGGTGTACCAAAAGTTCGTTTGTTGACCAATAACCCAGATAAAGCGCAGCAATTGATTGATAATGGCATTGATGTGGTTGAATTGGTTCCAACAAAGGTTCACGTCAATCAGCATAATCGTTTGTATCTAGAAACTAAGGCTAAGCGGAAGTTTCATACTTTGAAATTTGACCCTATCTAAGTAGAGATTTGAATCAGAGCGAATGCTTAACATGTTGACTGAACGTAAAAAGGCGCTTTAATAAGCGCCTTTTTTGTTTTAGTCGTAGATTCTTTATTTTTTTGGAGCTGGTTTTTTCTTTTTCTTTTTCGCGCTCGGTGAGCGAGCTTTCGTTTTTGGTTCAAGCCCTTCTATGCGACCAAACTTGATGTTGGCTTGCATGAAACGCTGAATTTTTTCGATCATTGGTAAGTCGTTGATATCGATTAACGAAATACAATCACCTGGTGCACCCTCACGAGAAGCCCGTCCCGCGCGATGAATGTAGGAATCGGCTTTACGTGGAAGGCGAAGGTTGACCACAGTATTGATCTCGGGAAGGTCGATACCACGAGATGCTACATCAGTTGCTACCAATACTTGCAAGCGCCCGCGTTTCATTTGTTTCATATGTTCGCTGCGATCGCCTTGTTTCATTTCGCCGTGCAAACCGTCACACATTAGACCCATTTTACGAATACGTTGTACCCATATATCAACGTGTTCACGGTTGGAAACAAATAAGACGGCTTGTTGAACACGCTCTTGCATTAATAGATGTTTTAAAATGGCTTCTTTGTGCTCTTCGCTGTCAACTCGATAGGCAACTTGTCGAATTTGACTGGGTACTGTTCGAGAAGACTCACCTAGGCGGATTTGTTGTGTTTCACTGTTTAGCAAAGCGCTTGCAAAACGGCCCATTTTTTCGCCTTCAAGAGTGGCGGAAAACATGAGGGTTTGATGTTCTTTTGGTAGTTCTTTGGCGATATGATTAATGGCACTAACGAAGCCCATGTCTAGCATGCGATCTGCTTCGTCGATGACGAAGTAAGAGACGTCAGTTAGGTCTAGCCAGCGTTTTTCGTCGAGCTCTACCAATCGTCCTGGTGTCGCAACAAGGATGTCACATGGTTCTGTTAATTGTTGCTGTTGCATACCATAAGGTGTGCCACCAATAATAAGGTGAGATTGAATGCGAGTATGTTGTGTTAGTTGCTCTACAACATTAAATATTTGACGTGCTAGCTCTCGACTTGGCGCCAATATTAATACTTTAGGAGCGGTTGTGGATTGTTCGTCTCGGTCAAGGATATGCTGAATGGCCGGTGCGCAAAAGGCAATGGTTTTTCCAGTACCCGTTGGTGCTGTAGCAAGGAGGTCAGAACCGTCTAAGGCGATCGGAATAGCTTGTTCTTGGATTTCAGTTGGGGTTTCAAAGCCAAGGTCACTTATGGCTCGTTCTATAGTGAAATCCAAATCTAATTCAGCAAATGACATGTAAACTCTCTGTAGCGGGATAAATGGCGCGTCCTCTATGGTACTCGTAATGAGTATGGACGTATGGCCACTATAAATGGACTGTATTGTTAATCATGATACCTTGTTTTTAGGGGATTCGAAATCGAAACCTCAGGCGATGGTCTTATAAGTTAGACCCTTTGTACGCTTTGCTCTAAAATACAAAAAAATATTGATAAGAAGGCGCGTTATGCTGCTATCGGATGAGTTGGTTACCACCCAAACAATGAAGTGGGTAAAAGATTTTATTGTGGCATTAAATGTTTGTCCGTTTGCTAGTCGAGAAGTGGAGCGAGAAAGTGTTCGCTGTATGGTTTTGCGATCTAAGAAAATGGATGTGGCATTGGAAGAATTAATGTTGGAGGTTCAGTGGTTGGATGAACATCCCGAAACAGAAACGACACTGCTTATTTTTCCAACTATGTTTCATGACTTTCATCGTTATTTAGACTTCGTTGAAGCGGCTGAAAACGTAATGTTCGATCAAGGTTGCGAAGGGGTTTATCAGTTGGCGACGTTTCATCCTAATTATTGCTTTTCAGGAACAGAGCCAGACGATGTTTCGAATTACACCAATCGTTCGCCATACCCAATGCTGCACTTATTAAGAGAAGCCAGTATGGATAAAGCGATTGAGTTTTATGGTGATACATCCCAGATTCCGAATCAAAATATTGAAAAAATGGAAGTGCTTGGGAAGTCCAAGTTAGACGATATGTTTGCTGTTTGTATGGCAGTCGATAAAGACTAACTTGAGATTTTAAACTATCAGTATTGCGCTTATTCATGAAGTGAGTATAGTGCAAAAAAAATTGCTTGCCGGAGAATTCATGGCTACTCAAATTGGACGCTTAAATACATTAAGAGTCGTAAAAGAAAAAGATTTTGGTGTGTATTTAGACGCTGATCAACTAGGTGAAATTTTGCTGCCTAAGCGATATGTACCGAAAGGCCTGTTGGTCGACCAAGATGTAGAAGTGTTTGTTTATTTAGACTCGGACGATAAATTAATTGCGACAACGGATTTACCAAAGGCTCAAGTGGGCGAGTTTGCTGCTTTAACGGCAATAGCGGTCAATCAAGTGGGTGCTTTTTTTGACTGGGGTTTGCCAAAAGATTTGTTGGTGCCTTTTAGTCAGCAAAAAAATCGAGTAGAAGAGGGCGAAACGCATTTGCTTTTTATCTACCTAGATAACATCACTAACCGTATTGTGGCAACCACAAGAGTGGATGCGCTGCTCAATCGCGAAGAAGCACCGTACAAAGTGGGCGATAAAGTTTCTATTATCATTGGTGATAAAACCAATATTGGTTTTAAGTGCGTTATTGATAATCGCTTTTGGGGTGTTTTGTTTTTTGAAGATGCTTTTAGGCAGCTCCGCAAAGGTGAAAAAACCACGGGCTTTATTAAACAGATGCGTGAAGATGGCAAAATTGACTTGAGTCTTCAAGAAGTGGGCTATAAGAAAGTTCGCAATATTTTAGATGACATTTTGGATTACTTGGATGCACAGGGTGGCGAGTCACCATTAACCGATAAAGCGTCCCCAGAAGCTATTTATGCTGTTTTTAAAGTCAGTAAAGCGACCTATAAAAAAGCGATTGGTGCACTGTATAAAGAGAAAAAAATTCAACTTACAAAAGAAAAAATCACCAAACTGTAAGCATTTTAAAGCAGTTGGATTGAGTTTATAAACCGTTGAACCAAAAAAAGCTGCTAAGTAATACTTAGCAGCTTTTTTTGTGTTTCTTCGCGCTGCCCTGGAAAGGCGACGCCATTAAACAGTAGTTGTTGAATAGGTAGGTCTATCGGGCTGTTGTTCAGTAGAAAGCCAGAGATGAAACTGTTTTCGGTTTGTCTTTGTAATCTGATGTCTTCGTGCATCGAGGATCGATTTAAACGTGTCAGCTGAGCGATGGTATTTACCCTGTTTTTAAGATTTTCAGAGGTTAGATGTTGGCTCTGTTCGGCGTAGCTGAATTTTGGGTGGGAAAATATATTTGCTAATTCAGACAATGTCGCGCTGACCAAGGGTTTGAACTCATCGTTTAGAATATCGCCGTTTTGTATATTGAAGATCGCGGTAATAGGGTTAATGACCGCGTTGACAGCCAGTTTTTCAATCATCCTTTGACGAATGTTAGTAACGGTTAAGTTGTCAATTGGAAACGTTTTAGCGGGTGTTGATGGTCGCCATTCGCCAAAGTAAGTGTCACCTAAACCGGTATGTTTAATGTGATTGACTTCTATCTTCAAAACCCCTTCGCTGGTTATTCCTGCCCATAGGGTTTGGTTATCCGATAACACGTTCTGTAGCTCTTCTTGAGCGCCTATGCCGTTACAAAGGCAGGCAATGTTTGCATCGTCTGTAATGTGTGTAGCGACGTTTAAAAAAGCATCTTTTAAGTCAAACGATTTTGTGCAAAGCAGCACTTTGTCGTATTGCTCGATTAACTCATCGGCTGCAAAGCTTTTTATTTTGTGTTTTGTCTCTGTGATTTGTTGCTGGCCGTCTTCATTGGTTAGTGACTCCAGCGTTATTTTTTTACCAGGACTCTCTGACCGATACACTAGATGGACTTTATTGCCGAGTTTTTCTAGCTTACAGGCCCAAAATAGACCGATAGCGCCAGCGCCGATGACTAACCAAGGCGTGTTCTTCATAATAGTTTTCCATTAGGTGTTTTATTTCAATCCCTGTTATTATCGCTCCAAAATACCTATTTGAACATGAAAAGGAGCAAAAAATGCCATCATTTGACGTAGTATCTGAGCTAGATTGGCACGAAGTCAGTAATGCCGTGGATCAAGCTAACCGAGAAATTGTCACGCGTTATGATTTTAAGGGTGTAAAAGCAAGTTATGAAATTAAAGATAAAACCAGTGTTGTGATGGAGGCTGAGGCGGAACCTCAACTTCGTCAGATGTCTGATATTTTAAATCAAAAATTGGTTGGCCGTAATATTGATTTAAAAAGCTTAGAAAAAGAAGACGTAATAAAAGGCAATCTGCGTGCATCGCAAGCGGTTAGAATGAAAGAAGGGCTTGAAACGGATGAAGCGAAAAAAATAGTAAAGCTGATTAAAGAAAGTAAAATCAAAGTGCAGGCGCAGATTCAAGGCGATCAACTTCGTGTTACTGGAAAAAAACGTGATGAATTACAGCAAGTCATGGCGTTGTTACGTAGTGCTGACTTAGCTCAACCGGTTCAATTTACTAACTTTAGAGACTAGGTGAGTAAAGACTAAGTGAGTAAAGACTTAGTTTTTAGAATGTAAGTTGAGAAAGGGGGGCTTTGGTTTTTTCTAGCGCCCCCTTAGTTTTATGGATGTTCATTTATGGTCAGCCTTGTGCCAACGATAATCCAACCCTCTTGTTCAAGTCTTGTCCTTTGCCTGATGTAGGCGTCTGTATTTTCTGCGAAACTGATTTTTCGTTGCGAGTTCACTACTCTGTGCCAAGGTAATTTAGTGTCTTTGGGAAGGGTTTTCATTAAACGCCCCACTTGTCGTGCATAGCCAGGAAAGCCCGCTTGTTTGGCCAGTTCTCCATAAGCTATGCATTCTCCTGACGGCACTTCGTTTAAAATAACGAGTACTTGAGATTTAAAATGGTCCATCGCTTGATTAGTCACACGTTCGCCCATAGATAGGTGTTATTAGTTGAATTCAAGTATCAAATAAAGAAGGTGATTATGAGATTTGCTCTTTTACTTTTTATTCTAGTGCCCATTATTGAAATGACGGTCTTGATCCAAGTCGGTAGTAAGATTGGAGCATTGGCAACCGTTGGTTTGGTATTTCTTACCGCTATTGTAGGTGTCACGCTCATTCGTAAGCAAGGGTTAGAAACATCTTTAAAAGCGCAAGAGAAAATGCGCCGTGGTGAGTTGCCTGCCGCAGAAGTTGCTGAAGGCTTGATGTTGATTTTTGCAGGTTTGTGTTTACTGATTCCAGGCTTCGTGACGGACGCTATTGGCGCATTATTACTGGTTCCGCCACTTAGAAAGCTGTTCGCTGCCGGTTTGGTTCTTAAGTTCATTAGTTCAATGATGGCTCGTGGTAATCAATGGCGTGGTGGGCAAGGTTATGCATCACGACAAGAAGGAGAGATCATTGAAGGTGAATACGCAAATGAAGATAATGATTTAATAGATAAAAAATAATTTTTCGCGTGGGTTGAAATACGAATTACTAACCGTATATAAAGCCGATGAGAGATTCTTGTGTATACCATGAGATTTTAATCCTGCCAGGGGAATCCTGGTGTTGTTTTAATTGGAGAAAATGATTGATGAATATTCGCCCTTTGCACGATCGTGTTGTTGTTCGCCGTAAAGAAGAAGAGACAACAACCGCATCTGGTATCGTTCTTCCTGGTTCTGCAACAGAAAAGCCTACGCAAGGTGAAGTTTTGGCTGTAGGTACGGGTCGTATTCAATCTAATGGTGACGTTCAAGCGTTAGCTGTTAGTGTTGGTGACACTATATTGTTTGGTCAGTATTCAGGTCAGACAGTAAAAATCAATGGTGAAGAACTACTTATTATGAAAGAAGACGAAATTTACGGTGTTGTTGAAGCCTAAGTTGTCTTTGTGGTTCATATTCGATTTGCAATATTTAAAACAGTTTAAAGGTATTAAGAATGTCAGCTAAAGAAGTTAAATTCGGAGACAGTGCACGCCAGCAAATGCTGAGAGGTGTGAACGTTCTTGCAGATGCAGTTAAAGTTACTTTGGGGCCTAAAGGTCGTAACGTAATTATTGAAAAATCTTTCGGAGCGCCACTTGTTACTAAAGACGGTGTGACTGTTGCGAAAGAAATTGAACTTGAGAATAAGTTCGAAAACATGGGCGCACAAATGGTGAAAGAAGTTGCTTCTCAAGCCAATGATGTTGCTGGTGACGGTACAACAACAGCGACAGTTCTTGCTCAAGCAATTGTTACTGAAGGTCTTAAAGCGGTTGCGGCTGGACGTAACCCAATGGATCTTAAGCGTGGTATCGACAAAGCGGCTGCAGCTGTAGTAAAAGAAATTGCTGCGCTTTCTACGCCTTGTAAAGATACTCGCGCTGTAGAGCAAGTTGGTACTATCTCTGCTAACTCTGACTCTTCTGTTGGTAAAATTATTGCGGAAGCAATGGAGCGCGTTGGAAAAGAAGGCGTTATCACGGTAGAAGAAGGCTCTGGCTTTGAAGATGAGCTTGCTGTGGTAGAAGGTATGCAGTTTGATCGCGGCTACCTATCTCCTTACTTCATCAACAACCAAGAAACGATGAGTGCGGAACTAGAAAATCCATTCATTCTTCTTGTTGATAAGAAAATTTCAAATATCCGTGACTTGCTACCAATTTTGGAAGGTGTCGCTAAAGCGTCTCGTCCTTTATTGATCATTGCTGAAGACGTTGAAGGCGAAGCGTTAGCAACTTTGGTTGTTAACAGCATGCGCGGTATTGTTAAAGTCGCTGCTGCTAAAGCGCCTGGCTTTGGTGATCGTCGTAAAGCAATGCTTCAAGATATTGCCGTTATTTCTGGTGCTACCGTTATTTCTGAAGAAGTAGGTTTGAGCCTTGATACAGCGACTCTAGAGCTACTTGGTACTGCTAAACGCGTTACGCTAACGAAAGAAAGCACGACGATCGTTGATGGTGCTGGTGTTGCTGCAAACATTACTGGTCGTGTTGATCAAATTCGTGCCGAAATTGCTAACTCTTCTTCTGATTACGATAAAGAGAAGCTTCAAGAGCGTGTCGCTAAATTAGCTGGCGGTGTTGCCGTTATCAAAATTGGCGCAGCAACTGAATTGGCAATGAAAGAGAAAAAGACACGTGTAGACGACGCTCTTCATGCAACTCGCGCAGCGGTTGAAGAAGGTGTGGTTGCTGGTGGTGGTGTTGCACTGGTTCGTGCGTTGACTAAAGTTGTTGACCTTAAAGGTGATAACGAAGATCAAAATGTCGGTATCGCTCTTGCTCTACGTGCGATGGAAGCGCCAATGCGTCAAATCGTAACAAATGCTGGTGCAGAAGCTTCTGTAGTCGTCGATAAAGTAAAACAGGGCGAAGGTAACTACGGTTACAATGCTGCTACTGGTGAATACGGCGATATGTTGGAAATGGGTATTCTAGATCCAGCTAAAGTAACGCGTTCTGCACTTCAAGCGGCTGCTTCTGTTGCTGGTCTGATGATCACAACTGAAGCTATGATCGCTGATATGCCAAAAGAAGATGCTGGCATGCCTGATATGGGTGGCATGGGCGGAATGGGTGGTATGGGCGGCATGATGTAATAGATTTTTCTATTACCGCTTAATCTACTAAATTGAATGAAAGCCCGAATAGCAATATTCGGGTTTTCATTCTTAGCTGTTTATCACTATCTAATAACACTTTTGTTATGTATTAATGGTGGACAGAGCGAAAGCTAACTTCCAGTCAAACCTAATGCCTGCTTTAAGCGTCTTGCTGCTGTTGGCATATCATCTTCGAACACTAATTTTTACCACAACGCTTATCTAGTTCTAACTGATGAATTAGATACGAAAGCAGACGATACTTCTTACTTATCGTTACTCTGCATGTTTTTCAAATGCACTTTTACACGTAGCACGTGCAACTAAAGTCGCCATCACATTGGTACCAACGACTGCAGTCATTGGTATTGGCGTAAATAAAGCGGTTGATACTGTCGGTGGTGCAGTTCAAGATGATTGTTGGGCGCTATTAAAAAGGGTGGCATGTTAAATACAGGGGTTTTAAGTGCATTTTTTCGGCAATTAAACATAACCTTCACGTAAAAGATGGAAAACTGATTTATGATTATTTTGCACGGTTTTGCCGCTAGCAACTATTACAACCTAGTGAAACATGTACTTCTATACAAAGAACTGCCATTCCAAGAAAATCTTATTTACGGTGGTAGTGACGAGTTACTGACAATCAGTCCGGCTGGCAAAGTACCGGTTATCACAACATCTGAAGGCCTTCATATTTCAGAGTCGAGTGTTATTTGTGACTTTATCGAAGAGACTTATCCTGCAAATCCGCTATACCCTGAAAATGCCGGAGAACGTGCTGTTGTTCGTCAAATTATGAAAATAGCCGAGCTTTATTTTGAGCTGCCATGCAGACGACTTATACCTTATGTATTTTCAGGCAATGCTGTTCCTGAATCGGTTGCGGCTGAAGTAAGCCAAGTATTAAACCGTGGCATTACCGCCTTAAGTCGCTTGTGTCAGTTTTCACCTTGGATTGCAGGTGAGAAATTCACGATGGCTGACATCTACGTTTATCACGTAAATACCATTGTCAGCTCTTTTGGCTCTAGCCAACTTGACTGGGATGTACTTGCAGAGGTTCCAGGAATGAAAGAGTGGAACGTTTTAATGAGTCAATCTGCCATTGCGCAAAGCGTGGAGGCAGATCGTCAGGCAAACATGCCCGAGTTTATCCAAAAGGTGAAAGCCCAAATAAAAGCAGCAAATACTGCATAGCACTTAGCGGTTAAAACACCCCGTACAAAATACTTACTTAAACTCAATTAAGAATAAAGTAAAGCCAATACAATACAGTATTGGTTCAACAAATTTAATTATTTGCAGGAGCAAAGCTCTATGACAGACACCAATATCCAGCTTACTTCAACGATCAGCGAAGACAATAAATTAACCATTGCCTTACAAAGTATCGAAATGCCACAACCTGGTACCGATGAAGTCGTTATTCGTATTGAAGCTGCTCCATTAAATCCCTCTGACTTAGGAGTTATGCTCAGCGCCGCTGATATGACAACAGCGAGACAATCAGGCACTGAACAAAGCCCAGCCATTACTGCTGATGTTCCAGCTAAGTTTATGCCCGCGCTTAAGACACGTGTTGGTAAAGCAACGCCTGTTGGTAATGAGGGTGCAGGAACCGTTGTAGCAGCGGGTTCGTCGCCTGCGGCACAAGCATTAATGGGTAAAACAGTTGCAGTGATTGGCGGTGGCACTTATCGTCAATATATATGTGCCAATGTACAAAGCTGTTTAGAGTTAAAAGAAGGTACGACGGCGAAAGAAGGCGCTTCTTCTTTTGTTAATCCGCTTACATCATTAGCGATGGTTGAAACAATGCGTGCGGAAGGTCATAAAGCCATCATTCATGCGGCGGCGGCGTCTAACCTTGGTCAAATGTTAAACCGTATTTGTATTGCCGATGGCATCGATTTAATTAACATAGTACGCAAAGCGGAACAAGAAACGCTATTGCGTGATATGGGCGCAAAATATGTTGTTAACTCAAGTAGTGAAAACTTCCTTGCAGAATTAACCGCGGCGATTATTGAAACGGGTGCAACTATTGCATTTGATCCCATTGGTGGTGGTCAATTAACAAGTGACATTCTTAGCTGTATGGAAGCTGCGGCGGCTCGTGATATGAAAGAATACAGCGTTTATGGCTCTGAAACATACAAACAAGTCTACATTTATGGCGGACTAAACCGTGGCCCTATTACGCTAAATCGTAACTTCGGTTTTGCTTGGGGTGTAAATGGATTCTTATTATTCAATATGCTCAAAAAATTAGATTCTGAAACTGTCATTGCGATGCGTAAACGTGTTGCAGATGAAATCACCACAACCTTTGCTAGCCACTACACACATGAAGTGTCATTGGCAGAGGTATTACAGTTACAGTCGATAGCGGTTTATTCTAAACAAGCGACAGGAGAGAAGTACTTAATTATACCTCAAAAGTAATTGCTTCTTAACTGATAGCTTCTTAACTGATTGTTTCTTAAATGATTGAATAGAAAGCAGATAATAATTATTGTTATCTGCTTTCTATTTGCTGGCTCGTAATAGAAAGATTGGTTTGGTGTTTTGTACAGCGTTGAAGGTTGCTTCTTGTATTGTTCAGGGGGGTACCATTAACGTGATCAATTTTTTGTAGAGAATCAGGGTTGAGAAGGATAGGGTGTTAATACACACCAATTTTTTGTTGCCAGTGACATGCCCACCATTATTTGCTTATGCGCATAGAATTGTCAGATCAAGTCGAGACTAATAAAACTAAGGTTAAGTGCTACTTACACCGACCGAATGCTGAAATCAGGCATTACTACCAGTTTAATAAAACGTTTAACCTTAATAAACCATGCGCAATTCTTTTGCTTTTGCGTTGTTTTTTGCTGTCCAATCAGACATAGGTGAAGGCTTAGCGAAGTAATACCCTTGTAATGTGTGGCAGCCAAGAGCGGCCAGTAAATTGGCTTGTTCTTTCGTTTCTATGCCTTCCGCAATGACTCTCATGTTGAGTGATTCAGCAAGCTGTATGGTGGACTTCACGATATCAATGTGACGTTGATCTCCCGGAAGAGGTGAAATAAAACGACGGTCTATCTTGAGTATATCCGCAGGGATGTCGACAAGTTGTCCTAGAGACGCCTGTCCTGTGCCAAAGTCATCAATGGCAATGGAGTAGCCATATTGAGATAAGCTTCTTAAACGCTTGTGTATAAGAGGGTGAGTCATCACAGAGCTGGTTTCGGTTATCTCTAGCTCCAGCATATTGGCCAGCCAAGGGTTATCTGCAATCAATGTCATTAGTAATGCAAAAAAAGCATCATTCATGAGTTCTTGACCAGCTAAATTAAAGGCAATAGGTGTGTGAATGTGTTCTTTGTGCCACTGGGAAAGTGTCACAACAAGCTCTCGTACAAGGTTTTCAGCAAGCAGTGGAAGTAAGCCTAAATCTTCAGCGATTTTAATAAAGGTCGTTGGGGGGATGAACTTCCCATTATTTTGCCATCTAGCGAGCGCTTCAAACGAACAAATTTGTCCATTTGGTGTTACTTGAGGTTGTAGCCAAATGCTTATTTCTTTATTTTTAATAGCAGTGCTGAGCTTTAGGCCAAGCTTATGCTCTTCTATAAGTTTGTTTTCAAGGCTGTGGTTGTAGTACGAAAATCGATCTATGCTCGTTGAATATTCTAGCGCCATCTCACAATGTTCTAATAGCTCTTCTGCTGTCTTGCCATCGGTATGGTAATAAGCAATACCGACATGATAATCCATATTTAATCTGCTTCCATCGACTGTTATTTGACTCGGTAAGATGGAATGGATGAGAGTCGATAGTTTTTTCTGGATGAGATACGTTTGCCCTAGTGGAACGAAGCAGGAAAATTTCACTCCCCGCAGGCGTCCAATAATTGCTTGATCTGACAGTTTTTTCTGGAGTGTTTTTGAAAAGTTGAGTATGACTTTATTTGCGCTGTCTTTACCATATTGCTTATTAAGCAATTTGAATTGACTGATGCGAATGATAAACATGGCACCAGTTAGATGGCTGTTTTGCTCATCTATACGTTGATTTACCTGATGACAAAAATGCCTGTGGTTGGGTAACAGAGTAAGCAAATCAAAGTGCGCTAAGCGACTGTTGGTTTGTTGAGTGCTTTCTAGTTCTTGTTGCATTGCGCGTAATTGCGTGGTGTTTTGTAGATGGAGAACATAATGGCCATGTTGAGTTAACGCCGCTCTGCGAATTTGAATATGTGTATTGGTTTTTTGTTTTAATGTGCATTCAGCGACATTGGATTGCCAGAAAAATTTTCCAGTATCACCAAGTGGAGACAACCAATCAGTTATGGTTGAATCAGGAAGATATTTTTGTTTTGAATCGCTGATAAGGTCACGTGCAAGCTGGTTTGCTTTTAAGATTTTGCCGCGCTGATCGCAAAGCAAAGAAGGTGTGCCTGTGTTTTCAAAAAACTCTTCATACATCGCATAGTTATCGTTTAGCTTGCGATAAAGTACTTTGTTGTGAGAAGCGTTGTTTTCAAGGGTCTGAATGATTCGAGAAACAGCAAGAGGCAATCCAATATTGAGTGTGACAAACGTGAGTAGTTGAAAATAAAATGACGGTGCTAGGTCTGTTTGACTGACATTAAGAGTGTCTGATGTCATTAAGAAAAAAGGATATACGTTAATTGCCATTGCGACTAAGCAGGCTCTGAAACTAAACAGCAAGCGAGTAATTAGTGGGAGTGAGTACAATGATATCAGTGCGTATTTTTCTGCATGGAAATCATCACTCAGAGTCAATAGTAAAAAGCTTGTTGTTACTAAGGTGAGCAGAAATAAGACAGCCGTTACTTTGGCGTATTTTTTACTAAAATAAAGCAGACCAATAAGCAGGCAAAGATAAACACTGTTTATGCTTAAAAAAGAAAGCTCTCCAGGGATGAAAAGAGAATGGAGCTCCGATACGAAAAAAATACAAACGGTGAGCGCAAGTAAGATTCTTAAGGCACTTTGCTGGAAGGTGTTGTCTTCTCGACCAAGAGGTTGATCAGAATTAACCAAAAAATAATTTTTAAGAAAATTAATAATCATTTATCAACTTCATAATGCGAAAGAATAAGTTACAACTATTTACAGCGTTAAATAGACAGTACCTAAAAATCTTTAATTTGACTACGCTAGTTTGGAATTTAACGTAAAAAATCATGTGTTAATGCGCCGAAGGTGATTGTCCCAATGAAAGTTTGGGTGTTTTTTAATCACTTCTCTGGTGTTCTGTACTGGGTTGTTTTTTAGCTGTGTGCCTGTACCGCTTGTCAATAAAAATTCATGAGCATTATCCGTTCCAATGATCCCACAAACATCACGGCAGTTTTCTATTCCTAAGAAAGTTTTAGAGTTTACATGCCAATAGGCAACAAGGCCGCCTCTTGGGGTGCTCACAGCAAGCACTTCTCCTGATTTGTCGAAGCAAACACTGCCGCAATATTGTTTAAAGCGAACCCTAACGTCTTCAGGTACGGGGAGGTATTCTATGTGTGCTTGGTCGACGCGAGATAAACCAACTAATGGTACTTGATCCCATATATCGCCTTGATATTGAAATCCTAACGCGACGACACCATGTTGGTTTACATCAAGGTGTCGGATGCTCAGTTGATGTAAGTCATTAGTATGAACGGACTGATTTAGTATATGGCCGTCATTAAGTGAAAGGTAGGTGACATTAGGTTCCATGGTGTCGAGGTTTAGGATGTCCCTATCTTTATCTGGATGAGTCATCAGCCCGCCATTGGCAATCACTAACACCCGCTGATCTAAAAATACTGATTCATGAGGTCCAATACCATGACTGCTAAACGATTGAGTTATTTCTCCGCTTGGCCATTCACGTACAAATATCTTGCCTTGGCCTGTTGGGTAATGATTTTCTTGTGTGATGAGGTGTGAGCCGTCACTAGTAAAAAGAGCATGCCCATAAAAATGATGATCTTTACTCGGCTCAATTCGTTTTATTCTTTGATTGTTTGCTACATCAAAGAAATCAATAAAGAAACCAGGTCTTCGAGCTACAATGCCAATAATACTTTGGTTAGGATGAATAAGCGGAGCATGCGCTCTATCCGTAAGTGACGCGCTCCAGACCATTTCTCCGCTCCCATCAAAGAGCCCAAAATAGTGCTCTTTTCTATTGATGGAATACGCAGAGGCATATAGTTTTTCATTAGTAAACTGTTGGGTGATAGCGGCCCATGAAGGCGTCGCCATCATCGCACCGCTTAATGTTAGAAATGATCGCCTTGATAGCACGACTAGTCTCCATCTCTGCTATTAAAGCCAATTTGAAACCCCAGTTGAGTCACAAGGCTGGCGAGATAGGACTGACTATTGGATATCGATTTCACCAAAGGCCTTGCAAGAGAGGTGCGATCGTTATTTGGTTGGTCTGCATGGAAAAAATCATTGGGTAATTGGAGCGCGAGTTTCACATTTTGTATGAGTTGTTCATCCAGTTGTGTCGCCAGTATTGGGTTCGTCTGCTTTGCCATTGTATATAAAGAGGGGGATCCTGCGTGATAGATTTCACGATAAGATTGTAAGTTTTTTTGTATGGCTTTAAGTGACAAGTCGCTTCGATAAAACTCAGCAAGCTTCAGGTTTTCTCGTCCATTGTAGCCAATTGGCGTTTCAAGCTTGGCGTCTTTGACTGCGGACATGTGTTCTATCCATTGTTGCAAAAATTGCTCTAAAGCTACTTTTTCAGGATCAAAGCCTGTGCCTTCTTCATCAAACACCCAGTCCTCAGCTTTCCCTTCTTGCCACTGTTTTGCCACGGCATCAGCACTTTCAAAATGATGTGCAGTGACTTTTTCAAGTAAACGACAATGACTGTTGGATTGTACAGGTTCAAAATCTGGATGGTAAAGTAGGCTTTCAACAGCGGTTAAGCCTCGCACGGCAATGCTGGCCGATGTCCAGAACTTAGGGGCATCCATGACGGATGGATCGCCTTGACTCAGGGCTCTAAGTTGTCGTTGTGTTACCCCTTTTTTATCTGGCCAATATTCAAAAGCGTAATAGCGCATAAAGTAAGTGACAGGGCCAAAATTAAGCCATTGCACTTGCTGCCAGTCTAGAGCATTAGCTTGAAATGCTTCTTGAGCGTTTTGAAGTGCTTGTCCAGAAGGTGCAGCGCAAAGAGCCTCACTGCGTTGTTGTAGTACTTTTGAGGATACAGTGTAAGAATCGTACCCTTGAGTAATCACATTAGAAACAATGCCATTAAGGGGGCCTTCCCATTGGCCAGCCGATGCGAGTAAAGGGGTTGTGACACTAATGGCTAAAGCAACTAGCTTGGGGAAATATGTCATTAAAGCGACTCCAAAAAGTAGATGAGTTTTTTTCGATGTTCTTTGTTTAGCTGTTTATAATATTCTTTGCTGTTTTGGGCTTCGCCACCATGCCATAGAATGGCCTCTTCAATGGTCCGAGCTCGACCATCGTGTAAAAAGCCCACTCTACCAGACGTTTTTTCAGATAAACCCATTCCCCACAAAGGTGTTGTTCTCCATTCGTTTGGGGTGGCTGAAAAGCTTTGAAATCCACTGGCTAGTTCTGGTCCCATATCGTGCAATAGCATGTCCGTAAACGGATAAAAAGTGCGGTTGTTCAATATGGCAAAAATTGAGCTTTCACCTGTTTTCATTTTTGGAATGTGGCAGCTCGCACAGGCGCTTTGTTCAAACACTTTTTTCCCTTCAAGAAAGGACGTATCACTTAGATTGCGCATTGCAGGTGGTGAAGACAATGAAACAAAAAGATCTACTAATCTTGATTGCTGTTGATCCACTTCTAAATTGTCTAAATGTGTACTGTTACCATTTGGGCTATCTATGCATGTTTTTTGGTATTCTGTGCAATCACCCGATGCCGAAGGGTTAAGGGGGGTCGACAAGCCTAAATCAGTATTGAATGCCAGCTGATTTTGCGCGGTTATACTGGGCGTGGCAGCTTTATAACCAAAACGCCCGACGATGTTTTTGTTACCGTTTCTATTGGGAATCCAACTCACTCGACCGCTGATACCATCACTATCTTTATCGTTAGGATCTGCATTGGCAATAATCATATCACTTGGAATATTATCTAATAAACCCATTCCGACTAATGCAGGAGAAACAAGAAGAGTAACATCTGTACTATCCTCAAAATCTCCATAATTCAAGCTAGTCCAATGGATATTTGGTGTTCTTAATTCGACCTTGGTTCCATCAGTTAATGTCTCTATATGTGTACTATAAGTAAGATAGTAATCCCCTTCAGGAAGAATGCCTGGGGAGCTTTGTCCTTGGAACTGGTGGCCATAATGTTTATCACCAATATTAGGATAAATGAAATCAGCAATAGGGGAGGTATTTTTATAAGACTTGCCAAGACGGATTAGAAAAGATGGAACGGATGCACCACTTACACCGGCTTCAGGAGCATGACCTCTACCATTATTTACATGGCAGCTATTGCAGGATCGAGTGTTATAAAGCGGACCCAAACCATCACTGGCTGTGGTTGAGGAAGGAGAAGGGACCCAAAATTTTTGGAATACCGCTTCACCAATATAAAAGTCGAGTTTGTCTTCAAGCGCAATTCCAGCAAGAGGAGATGAGTAATCACTCGCAATCGCTACGTTCTGAAAACAAAAAAAGCTGACGTAAACGCCAGCTATCAAAAAAGTAATATTTTTCAATTTTTCTGTCATAAATAGACAAATACCATTAACTGACTAAATGACACATCCTTCCTGGTATCCCATTTACCTGTTTTTATAGGGATAACAGTATTATTCAAATACCGAGCTTGGGTTATCTAAACTATCAGACCCTTCTAGAGCGATGCCCTGAAGATCTAGCTGATGGATGATGTCTTCTGTAGTGCGTGTTTCATTCACTAATGAATCGACAAACGTTTGTACTAACTGATTGCCTTCAGTGTTATTCATTGCAATGAGAACGTCAAAGGTTTGTCCTTTGTTTGCCGCATCTACCATAGCTTGCGCTGCGTTTTCTGTTTCATCTAACTTTTGTTTCATCTCGACGTCTAGTTGCGTATTTTTCTGGGCAACAAGGTTAGATAAAGAAGCGCCTTTTATCCAGCTTCCGTCAACACGTTTGTACTCACCTAAATAGACGTTTTTAATGCCTTTCGCGTCATAGTAATGTGACCAATGGGTGTTATCAGAGAAGCAATCATGCTCTTCTTCTGGGTCGTGTAACATTAGGCCAAGTTTTGTACGTTCTCCGCCTAATTCACCGTATGCAAGGCTTCCCATTCCGGTAAGGATAGTAGAAAGTCCTTCTTCTGGTGTTTTTTCCAGTAGCGCAACGCGAGCGTCGCCGTTATTTTTCCAGTTATTTGCCATTTCTTCTAAGTCAGAAATGAGTAAGTCTGTTGCTGCAACTAAATAGTCACGACGACGATCACAATTGCCATTTGTGCAATTTTCTAGATCAAAATCTGTTGCTGGTCGTTCGCCTGCGCCTGGGTTTGTGCCGTATAAATCTTGGCCCCAAAGTAAAAATTCAATGGCATGGTAGCCACTTGCGACATTGGCTTCAACGCCATCAGCTTCTTGAAGTGTATTAGCGATAAGCTCAGGAGTGATATTGGAGGTGTCTACTTTCACGCCGCCAATCATTAGGCTTTTTGATGCAATAACATTAGCAGAGTAAAGGGCGTTCAAATCCGATTCTGAGCCATAGCTGTCTTTAGCAACATAGTCGATTAAACCTTCATCCAATGGCCAAGCATTAACTTTGCCTTCCCAATCGTCAACAATAGCATTACCGAAGCGATAAACTTCACTTTGTTGATATGGAACACGAGCGGCAATCCATGCGGTACGAGCGGCTTTTAAATTAGCTTCAGTTGGTTCGGCTAGAAGAGCATCAATTGAAGAACGTAATGCTTTTGCTGTCGTGAAAGAATCACTATAGATAGCCTCAGCAATATTGGCATAATGAACGACAACAGAATCCGCCGTAGCAGTAGTGGATTCATTTTTTACAGCAGCTGGACCGCAAGCTGTAAGCATCGCACCTGTAATACCGACTGCGATAGGGGTAAGTAACCGTTTCATGTTTGAAGCTCCAATAGTATGTTGTAATCACATGATATTAGAAATGAAAACGATTATCAATGAGTGTTTTTGCACTTTCCTTACAATACTGGCGTGAAGCGCTTAATCAGCGCACTGATATTGGAAAGTATTACCCGCCGTAGTTTTAAGGTTGTATTGGCAAGCATTATCTCTCAATAAGTTTTGACCTTCCCAAGAGACGCTCATGCTAATTGGCGACTTATTTTTATAGCTTGGTATGAATCGATAAGCGGCGACAACATCAATGGTACTGTCTGGGCCTAATTGGATGGAGTGTCCAATTAGGCGCTGACGTGTTTCAGTGTTGTATAAAGTGTAATCTGTTGTGTATTCCTGATCACCGTTATCATGAGAAAAGTTAAGCCAAATTTTACGGTATGTCTGCGGCTCAGAAGTTGGATTAGTTAAGCGTAATTTAGTGTAGATAATTTGAGAGCGGGATAAGCTTGCCTGTGCATTCTGGCTTACTTTGAGGTAGGCCGAATTTGATTCTTGCCATGGCATATTAGTTCCAAAAGAAGCATCTACTATTTGAATGTTTTCTTTTGCGAAAAGCATTTCAGCGTATTGAATTAGATCTTTTGCAGGGGCGTACAAGGCTAAAGCAATCACGCCTAAAAGTGCGACTTTATGAATAGTACGAACAGGACTCATTAGCTTAATCATTTCCACATCCTAGAATCATTTAACTGGTTGTTTATACAGTACTGTATATATAAACAGTTATTTTGTATAGTAGTATTTGTTAAAAATAGTTTGCTTTTCTAAAAAATATTTTGTGGTTTTCAAGGGCTAGGTGTTTTTTTAAAAATTATAAAATAATGTTTGATTTTATTCATCTGATTGAAAAATAAGTGTTTTTTTATGATTCCCACAGCCTTCTTAACGGTTTCTGTGGACAAGTTTTAATTGATATTTTTTTTATTTTTTTAATGTGAAACTTACTGGATTCGATGGCAATAAAAGGGCTAAACACTATAATGCAGCCATAAATAAATCATGAGGTAGGTTGTGGATAAAGTTGACGTAGTCGTAATTGGTGCTGGTGCTTCCGGTTTAATGTGTGCAGCAACAGCAGGCTATCGAGGTAAGAGTGTGGTGGTGTTGGATCACGCCAATAAAGCAGGTAAAAAAATCCTTATGTCTGGAGGGGGGCGTTGTAACTTCACCAACATGGATGCAGCGCCAAAGCATTTTTTATCGGATAACCCGCATTTTTGTATCTCGGCGCTACGCCGTTTTTCATCACAAGACTTTGTTGATCTAGTCGATCGTCACGGATTGGACTATGTGGAGAAAACACCAGGACAATTGTTCTGCCAGCACTCGGCGAAAGACTTACTCGATATCCTACTAACAGAATTAGAATGGTCTGGTGCAAGGCTTAAGCTGAACACTAAAATCCATAATATTGATTTTCAAGATGGCCACACAGTGGTCAAAACAAACCAAGGTGATTTTATTTGTGAGTCGCTTGTTGTTGCGACAGGTGGCTTGTCGATACCAAGCATGGGCGCAACAGGCTTTGGTTATGACATTGCTAAACAAGTAGGCCATGATGTTTTAGCAACGCGTGCTAGTTTAGTGCCGATTACCGTGCAGCCTGATCGTAAAGCGCAACTTGCTGAGCTCTCTGGAATAGCTTGCGACATTGCCGCGACAGCCAACGGCGTTACTTTTCAAGAGCCTATGTTGTTCACTCATCGCGGTGTCAGTGGTCCCTCTATTCTTCAGATTACCAATTTTTGGCAACCTGGTGAGGCGCTTAGTATCAACATTTCTCCGACCTTATCATTGGAGGAGCTAATAGATGTGCGACAGAGTACTCCGAAGAAAAGCTTCGAAGGTTTTTTATCAAGCTTGCTTCCAAAGCGTTTGGTAGACACCATCAAAACAGAGTTTCCTTGGTTAACACAGCGTAGTGCGCAAACCTCAAACGAACAGATAGACAGCCTGTTCCATTACCTTACTCACTTTGATATTGCACCTAATGGAACGGAAGGCTACCGAACCGCAGAAGTGACGTTAGGTGGCGTCAATACCAATGAAGTGTCCTCTAAAACCTTTGAATCGCAAAAGCAAAAGGGTCTATACATTATTGGCGAAGCGTTGGATGTGACTGGCTGGTTAGGTGGCTACAACTTCCAGTGGGCTTGGGCGAGTGGGTTTTGTGCTGGGCAGTATGTTTAATCACTTTAAAGAATGG
Organism: uncultured Marinomonas sp.; assembly: GCA_963975045.1. Classification (GTDB taxonomy): domain Bacteria; phylum Pseudomonadota; class Gammaproteobacteria; order Pseudomonadales; family Marinomonadaceae; genus Marinomonas. Next base: position 22,612 of record CAXBGJ010000008.1, read on the forward strand.
TTCTTTGGAATTATTTCCTCAGTTAAAGTGACATTAATATAGTATTGTTATATTTAAAACGTTTTTGAGAGTATTGATTTGAAAGGAAAACTTCGGTACGAATTAATTTATCAGGTTCTGGATGACGCCATTCAGTCTGGCTTACTTTCTCAAGGAGTGGTGCTTTTAGAAGGTCCTCTTGGTGAGTTGTTTGGCACAAGTCGTGTGCCTGTTCGCAAAGCGCTTACGTTATTAAGTGAAGAGGGGAAAATCAGTCGTTTTGATGGCCGTGGCTTCATTGTTGGAAACACTGAAGCAAACAATATTGAACCGATTCGACGAACCGTGAATAAAAACGACTTAGGGCTAGAGTCTGATCAGGAAGTTGATAATCGCAATTTAAGCGAAAAGATTTTTGAGGATTTGTTTGAGCAAATTTCCACTTGTATGGTGTTTGGTCATTATAAAGTGGAAGAAGGGCGTGCTGCTGAGCATTATGGGGTCAGCAAAATGGTAATCCGCCAAGCCTTATTACGTTTACGTGATCGAGGTGTGGTTGAAAAAGAACCTTATTCTTCTTGGTTGGCTGGCCCGCTTACCGCGCGGCAGATCAAAGATGATTACGAAATAAGAGCATATTTAGAACCTTCGGCTCTTAATTTGTCCTCTCCATTGGTTGATAAAAGACTTATTTCGGAAATGATCGTTAAACATGAAGAAATGATTAGCGGTCAAGACATGTCTATTGAAGATATCGCGTTAGTGGAGGATTTTCTTCATGGTGTACTGCTTAAGAACATTGATAATACGAAGTTACTGGACGTATTAAATCATTGTCGAAGCTCTGTTGTGTTGAACAAAGTGTTTTTTTCAAGCTTGAACTTATCCATGGATGTGGCAGCGTTGAAAGAGCATAAATTAGTCTTAGAATTGTTGTTGCAAGACAATATAAAAGCAGCAGCAGACAGTTTAAAGGAACATTTGTTGAATGCACAAAAGCGCTCTTTACAGCGCTTAAAAGTAGTCTCGGTTTTACCTGACCCTGAATTTCCTCGTTATTTGGTAAAAGTATAGTTCGCTATTATTGAGGAACCCTTGCATGACAATGTTTCGATCTTCAGTCACGCAAGGGGGTTATATCATTCGTTTTTCGTGAGTTCTCGCCATTTTCGTACTAAATAATTATGTTCGTCCATGACGGAATTCCAAACGGCAATATTTGACATGCGCTGCTCATAACTGCCGCCTGAGCGTATGCTGCCTTTGGGTATGAGAGGTTGATCATCTATGCCATTTAGGTCTTTAAGGGCCGGTTTTCCTTCATACCAAAACTGCCACTCTTCTTCAGACAGATAATTTTTGACACTGTCGGTATTAGAGATGTAATAGCCTTGTCTTGCAATGACGGAACCAGGCCAACCAGAAAGCCACCAGTTTAGGTATTTATATACATCGTCTAATTTATGTCCTGTTGCGCATTTAGAAACCGATAGCCCGCCACACCAAGCACGATAGCCTTCTTTTGGGCAGGCCATTTTATAACCTGCGTTGTTGCAATGGTTACGGTAATAAATCGGAGCCCATATGCTTTGAATGTAAGAGCGTTTGGATTTGAGTAATGTAATTGATTGGTCGTGATCTTTCCAAAATTCAACGAATTGGCCTTCGTCTCTTTTCGTTTTTAGTATATAAATGAGTAAATCAATTTCTGATAGCGCCAAATTAGAGGGGTCTTTGAACTTGGCTAAACCTGATGCATTGATGGCGATTGCGGCATCAATGGTTCCCATAGCCGCATCATTTTGAAAAGCGGCTTTTCCTCTCATTTGAGGAGCGAGCAACCATTGCCAACTTTCTTCTTGTTCCTGAAGTTCTGGGGGGAGTAATGCTTCGTTATAAGCAAAGCTGTCCACGTTGTGGGCGAGCGGCAGCATGCTAATTTTTTTGCTTGGTGTTGAGCCTAGTGAGCCGTCATGTTGAACGTATAACCTTCCCGAGGGCTCTGACCCTTGCGCTAATGGCTGTGATGGTAAAACGCGACCTGTTTTAGGGAGTGAGTTGATAAGGTCCCATTGGTCTATTCTGTCAATGTCTATAGGCTGAATAGACTGAGCTGGCCAAACAAAGTCGACATTGTGGAACCACTGATCGTAAATGTCGTAGCTTTCAGGCTGCATCACGGCGATTCGTTGGGCGTCTTGCACACTGTGTACGATAAATTCGATGTCAATGTTGAGGTCTTTTTGTGCCTGTTTTCGGATCTTGTCGATCAAGGTAACAGACGTCCCTAAAACTCGAAGTGTGGTCTTTCCTTTTGGCATGATATCTCTCTGTGTGATCTTAGTTTAGCGATATCTCGAATGCATTAAAGGAACGAGTGATATCTTCTGGATCAATGTCTCGGGTAATAAAAATAAGCCCTAATTTAGCGGAGCTTAGTGATTCTTTATCGAGTATTTCAAGCGGCGCTAATACTTTTCTGACTGCATTGAGTAAAACATAGTTTCTCGTGTTTCTGTCAAGGAGTAGGCCTTTGACTCTAAGTATCTGATCATTGTAGCGATAGAGCAACATGGAAAGCCAAATAGAGAAGCGTTGCCAGTTCACGCTCTTCACAAAAATGGCTTGTGTTTGAATCTTGCTGTGAGCCATTTGCTTTAGGGCTGGTTTTCCTGTGCCTTTTGTTGAAAGAGGTAAAAACAACATGGAATTGAGTGGAGTATTAAGAGCGACTCTTAGCGTGTTCTCAGAGGCTGTTTTTATAAAATGATCCGCAAAAGGATTAATTGCTCGGCATTTTTCTTTTAGCAAAGAGTAATTTTCTTCTGAACTTCCATCTACTTTGGTAAAAATAAGAGTGTCGGCACTGCTTACCTGATTACTCCATTCGGCAATGTCTTCGACATTTTGTACGCTTTCTAGAGTATCAATGGTCGCGATTATTTTGCCTTTGCGTACCTTGCTAGCCAACTCATTATCATGGAATAGGGTGGATAATATTGGGGAGGGGTTGGCCAAACCTGTGGTTTCTATAATGATTTGGCAAAGAGAGTGATTGATGTCGTTGGATAGTAAGTTCAATAGGGTCTGTTTAAGGTCTTCTCGGACTTGGCAACATAAGCAGCCGTTCTCTAGAAGTACGGTTTCACCCTCTAAATGTTGGGTTAAATGATGGTCGATTCCAATGTCACCTACTTCATTGATGATGAGTGCTGTTTGGGTGGTATCACTGTGTTGTAGATATTCTCGCAGCAGCGTTGTTTTACCACTGCCAAGAAAACCAGTGAGAATATGTACAGGAATTCTAACGTCGGTTGTGGTCATTTCGCTAACTCCATGGATAGGTGTTTATGAAGGTCTTGATTGAGTGGGTCTAACGCTTCACCAGTAAAAGACTCAATACTGCGCCACAACTCATGTAAATTTGAAAAGAGCACTTGATTGCCTTTCAGGTCTTCGAGTAGATAATTCGTGCCATGTATGTCACGGATTGTTAGTCGTTTAGGCGACAAGATGGTTTGTAAATATTGAATTTGAATGAGCCGGTTGCGTCGAAGACTGTGAGTATCTGAATGGGGAGATTGGTTCCAAAGGTCTGGCTCTGCAAAAATGCCACATAACCCGCACATATAATACACTCCATAGAAGTTTAGTTAGGCTGGGTGGTGTAAGGGCACCTCCCAGCGTTTGCATTTAGGGCATTACATCGCCCGAGTTAGGTCCTAGAGTTTGGCCGACAAAAAGGTTTCCACCCGGTGAGCTGGCGAGGAGCAATGCAGTTGGCGCAATTTCTTCGGCTTTACCAAAGCGCCCCAATGGCAGTTCTTTTGCTTTAGCCACTTTCCATGCACTGCTGATACCATCGACAAGAGGGGTATCAATTGGTCCTGGTGCGATAGCATTGACCAGTACGCCATGGGAGGCGCACTCAATGGCAAGTGATTTGGTTAAACCAATAACACCGGCTTTTGCCGCTACATAATGACAAAGTTCAGCGCCGCCTTTGATACCTAATTGAGACGAAATATTGATGATGCGTCCATGTTGCTGTTTTTTCATATGTGGAATTGCCGCTTGAGAAGCCAAAAAAACACTTCGTAGATCAATGTTGATCATGTCCTCCCACATTTTTAACGATATGTCTTCACAAGGGGCTTGAGTTAAAATTCCGGCATTGTTGACCAAAATATCGATGCCTTCAAACTCCATGATGCAACGGTTTACACCGGCAATAGCACCAGTAGGTGAGCTTATGTCGCTGATCACCGAAATAACCTCGGCGCCTTCTTGCTTACATAATTCTGTTGAGGCAATCAGTGTCGCTGGGTTTATGTCCGTCAGTACTAGTTTCGCACCAGCCTTCGCAAATTCAATCGCGATGGCTTTACCTATACCGCTGCCAGCACCACTTACCACCGCGCGTTGATTTTCTAATGTCATGATACTCTCCATTACTCAGGCCATTTAACCGTCAGTCCGCCATCTACAATGAGAGATTGGCCCGTGATATAGGACGATTTTTCAGATGTTAAGAATTCGATAAGGTTTGCCACTTCATCGGGACGACCAATACGGCCAAGCGGGATAGATTTTGTGGCTTTTGCGAGACCTTCTGGCCCTAAGGAGTTTTCTTTGTCTAATGATTGAGGGGTTTCAATTAGACCTGGGATGACCGCATTACAGCGAATGTTTCTATGCGCTAGCTCGACAGCAAGGCTTCGGCAAATTCCTGGAACCCCCGCTTTTGCAGAGGCATAATGAACATGGTCATGCCAGCCGTATACACCACCCGCAATAGATGAAATAGCGACTAAGCTGGCACCATTGACCAGGTGCGGGCTGGCATCTCTAAACAAGCGAAAAACCCCCGTTAAATCGACATCTATCATTTCATACCATTGTTCATCACTCATTTTGTCTATGGGTGCGCTTCGTAAAAGACCTGCGTTTGCGACGACTATGTTAATTTTTCCGTATTGCGCTACCGCAGTATTGACAAACTCTAGGACAGATTCCTTTGATGATACGTCCAAGGGAAGCCATATTGCATGTTTTGCAGCGTTACCAAGTGTTTTAGCCGCGGCTTCAGGAGAGTGTGGATCTTTATCAAAATAACCTGCCACTACTTTGATTCCTTGTTCGCAATACAGTTTTGTCAGAGCTAGACCAATGCCACTGGCAGCACCACTAATAAGCGCCACTTGTGTTGTATTGTTTGTCATATAAAAGTCCTTTAGAAAGCCACTCCGAAGAGTGGCGTAGATTGAAAATGGCTTATTTCACGCTTGCTGGATCAACATGGCGTGCAAAAAGGATAAGAAGACCGGATAAAAAACAAGGTATAGAACCAAATAGAAAAGCAGCTGTTTGCCAATCACCACCACTACTCAAAACCGCCGTGGAACCAAGGCTTGCGAAAATAGCGCCTACCGGTCCCATAGCATTAACGATGGCACCCGCTGTCGCTCTGATTGAAGTTGGAAAACTTTCACTAATGAAGAAAAGCGCCGCCGCATATGGGCCTATTAAGAAAAACAAACCTAATCCGTATAAAGCGATAACGGCTAGCTGATTACTTGGTCCATAAAGCATGCCAGTAAATGCAATGCCGCCAAGTGCCCAGCCAATCGAGATGGTGTTTCGACGACCAATTTTATCGCCAAGCCAGCCGTGACTCATGTATCCAAGGTAACCTAATAAGTTAGAAGCGACCAAAATGATCAATGAGTTTTCGAATGACACGCCGTGAACACGTGTTAAGACAGTCGTGCCGAGGACACTAAAGACTTGAATGGCAAACCAATTCAGCAGCACTGCTCCACCAAGAACCAAAGTAGCGCGCAAAGATGTGCCTTTAAATGCGGCAGCAACGCCAGCGCTTTGATGCTCTGCATAGTCAACTTTGTGTTCGAGAGCAAGGCTTTTTGCTGAGGTTTCATCACCCGCTTCACGTAATTTACGAATGCGTTTATGAACTTGAAATTGAGGTGTTTCTTTTAATTTGAAGGCAAAAAATATCAAAATAAAAGAAGGGATGGCCGCAAAAATGAAATTACCTTGCCAGCCGACAATCGGTAATAAAATGGCAGTAATACCTGCCGCGATGAGCGCACCGATAGGCCAACCACCTTGAACTAAGCTATAAATGAACCCTTTCTTCTTTTGAAGCTCAGGGTCATCAACCGCTGCATACATTTCTGTGAGATACGTCGCATTGACGGTCTGTTCTGCATAACCTAAACCTGCCACCGATCGAATAAGGGTTAATGGACCTTTACCTAGACCTGCTCCAAATGCAGTGAATAAAGAACAAAGGCCAGCACCACCGACTGTGAAGATGAGTCCTGGCTTTCTTCCCATCCGATCTACAATGGGGCCAACGGCGAAGGCAACAATAGCGCCGCCAACAGCAACCCATGTGGCAATTTTTGCTTGCTCTATTTCTGACCATCCGTATTCATTTCCCATCTGGGGAAGGAGGGTGCCGAATAGAATGAAGTCATAAACCGCGAGTACCCAAGCAATGAATGCGATCCAAGTTGCGAACTTTACGTCTTTACGGGTGAGCTTATTTGGAATCCACTTCGTTTTTTTGTGCTCTTGTATGGATTCTTCTTTTGGTGTTCCTAATGTGTCCATCGTTACTGCTCCGGTTTTATTACTTTCTAGGGTTGCGTTTTAGGAAGTCGTCAGCGATCTCGTCGAAGGTGACAAAGCGGACGCCTTCGTGGCTTTTCATGTGGCTAATCAGGCGCTCAAGCATTAAGAGAACTTGGGGGCGACCAGAAACATCGGGATGAATTGTCATCGTAAAAGCGGCATAGTCGTTTTCTCTGTAGACCCAATCAAATTGGTCTTGCCACATTTCTCCTAAATGTCGAGGGCTAACAAAACCATGACTATTAGGCGATTTTTTCACAAACATCATTGGTGGGAGATCATCCAAATACCAGTTTGCAGGAATTTCTACCAAGTCTGTTTCTTCGCCACGAACAAGCGGTTTCATCCATTCGTCAGGGTGTTTGCTGTAGTCAATTTTTGTCCACTTGTCACCAACACGAACGTAATAGGGATGAAAATCGTTATGCATTAAACTGTGGTCATACTTGATGCCTTTTTTAAGAAGCAATTCATTTGTAACGTTGCTGAATTCCCACCATGGAGCGACATATCCTGTTGGACGTTTTCCAGACAGCTTGGTAATAAGCTCAATGGATTTGTCTAATACAATCTCTTCTTGTTCGGGAGTCATGGCGATTGGATTTTCATGACTGTAGCCGTGTATACCAATTTCATGACCGGCTTGAACCACCGCTTTCATTTGCTCTGGAAACGTTTCTACGGAATGGCCTGGAATAAACCAAGTGGTTCGTAGCTCTTGTTCTTTAAAGAGTTTGAGTAGTCGTGGTGCACCAACTTCTCCTGCGAATAAACCGCGGGAAATGTCGTCTGGAGAATCTTCTCCTCCGTAAGACCCGAGCCAGCCTGCAACCGCATCAACATCAACACCGATAGCGCATAAGATTTCTTTAGCCATTGTTATTTCCTCTTGCTTGGTTAAAAAGTGATGTAATGAAAGGCTCTATCGTCATGGCATGACGAAGAAGCTCTGTATCATTACCGGAGCACTGCGAAAGCAGTAAACTTGTTGGTAAACCGTTGGAATTTAAGCCATTAGGTAGCGCAATGCCTGGGCAATCTAAGTAGCTTCCAATCATGGTTAAGCGAAGTGCTTTAAGGTTGTATTCATTGAATGACTCTACTGACTGAGTAATATCGGATAGCAGCGGGGCTGTTGTCAGTGTTGTTGGCATGAGTAATGTGCCGCCTTTTAACTCTTTGGCCAGTTGCCTTTTTAGTGTTTCCCTTTGCTGGTACAAACGAGATACATCTGCGGCTTCAATATGGTTAGAATTTTTTAAGCGCTGGGCAACCAAGGGATCGATGGATGATAACTGCTGCTGTTTAATGAGGTGTTCGTAGGTGACATAGGCTTCGATGCTTCCTAACCAGCCGATACGATTCACCAATTCAAGCGTTTGGTTAAGTGTGGTTATTTTATGGTTTTCTACTTTGATGCCATGTTTTTTTAGTGCATCAATAGAGGCAAAGAAAGCGTCTTTTGTTGCTTCATCCATTGCGAGTTGATTACAGAACTGCTCGTCAAACACTAAATTGAACTGAGTATTTGGTGGTATCGATGTCGTGTTTTTGTTTAGCCAATTGTCGATGTAACAAACGTCTTTGAGTGAAGCGCAAATAGGTCCGGTTGTGTCTAAAGATGGAGATAAGGGCGCAATGTTAGAATTGTCGTAACGTGAACTTGATGCTCGAAACCCCACTAGACCACAGTAAGACGATGGAATACGAATAGAACCTGCAGTATCAGTACCCAATGCAAAAGATACAATTCCTTCCATAACGGCAGCAGCAGAACCGGAAGATGACCCTCCAGTAATATAGTTTCTGTTTTCTATTTTTTGTGTAGGGGTTCCAAAGTGTGGGTTTAGACCTAACCCAGAATAAGCAAACTCACTCAAATTTGTTTTGCCAATTAATACAGCACCAAACTTAATCAACTCTGAAACCTGAGGAGCTGTTGAATTGGCTGGATCTGTATAAAGTTTTGAACCCCTTGTGGTGATATATCCCTCAATATCAAATAAGTCTTTTACGCCAAATGGAATGCCATCTAGCTCACTTATTTGGGCGTTATCTAGCCAGCGTTGAGTCGATTGTTGGGCTTGTAACAATGCTTCTGCTTCGCATATCTGTATAAACACTTCTGGATGCTGTTTGGCTTTCTCCAAAGCAAATTTAGCAATGTCCAAAGGCGTAAATTGTCTTTTACGGAATCCTGCTTGCAAATCGTCAATGTTCATTTTCATTTTGGATGATTTCATAATCTATAAATGTATATTTAATAAAAAGTACATTTTTAATGTAAATCAATTTAAGGATCGAATGCAACTTAAAAAAATAATTTTTTTAAGTTGTTGTTTTTAAATGATAAAAAATATCTAAGTTAAGGCTTTGTGAAATAAATGGATGCATCCAATTTGTGCTCTAATTGTTATTTTGCCTTTTTTTGGTGCGCATTTTTTTTAGTGTGAAAGTTTTATTTTTTGGTGATAGAGCGTTTGGGGAGGGGGAGGGCAGGATATTTAAGTCGTTATATTACGAAGTTTCTGGTTAGAAAGAAGGGGTAATTGATAGTTCAAATACCCCTTGTCCTGGATTACTTGATCACTTTATAAACCGCGGTAATGTCTTCATCCGCAAAGCCTGTTTTGTAAACGTCTCTAGAACCACACCTACTGTTAATTTTTTATCTCAATTACACTTATCTCATCAATAATATGAGGTAAGTAGAATGGGTAAACGCACTGAAGAGCAATGGCGAGAGTTGATCCAACTTCACACTCACAGCGGTCTTACGATAAAAGCATTTTGCATTGAGCAAAAAATCAGTATCAGCAACTTCTATCTATTCAAAAAATAGTTTAAGTCTCCCCTGATAACGGCTTAACGGAAGCTGTTTTAGTCGCCTGCATGGCACACAAACGACGAAAATTTACGGATGCGGAAAAAGTGCTTGGTAAAGGCAAGGCAGGGAAAGTGCAATGGGTATTGAGTCTGTTTCAGAAACTCTATCGGACCGAAAAAGAGATCAAAGGCAAGTCTGCTGATGAGGTTTATAGGATAAGACAAGGACGGGCAAAGCCATTGATGACGGTTTACAAGGATTGGCTTGATAAATCGATTAATCAGGTGCCGTCAAAATCCACCTTATACCGCATACCGAACCCTCAACTATGCCGAATGTCCTAGCTCATCATGTATAAAACGTTGATGCAGCTTATGCTTGGCTGCAAAGGTGCATTTTTTATTCGGCATAGTTTACCCTATAGCTAGAGGCTAATGAGGAAGTTTAATAGTTTATCGTCTGGTTGCGCTACGCTTATTAAATTGCGTTACTTTAGCTAACGCAGCATTCCTTCAATGCCATATGGGCATGCATGTATATTTCCGTTGTTTGGATAGACTCATGCCCAAGCCACATGGCTATTACCGTTATATCCACACCAGCGTTAAGTAACTCCATTGCCGCAGTATGTCGAAGCACGTGAGGAGTCACATGCTTTTGTTTCAAAGATGGACATTGAATGCACGCAGTAGCGGTATGTTTTTTACTAAATACTGCACACTATCTGCACTAAGGCGAGTGCCGCGTATTGTTAGAAACAGTATGTCCTCTTCCATATTAGGAAGTATCAACAACCAAGTTTTCAATATACGAACAGCAGGTTTAGTTAAAGGAGTAGTTCTTTCCTTTCGGCCTTTGCCAACACATCGTACGTACGCCGGTAGGTCAAGCACTAGAGCGGCTATCTGTCTTTGAACGTGCGTTATGCAGGTAACTTGACAACGCTTCTCCTACTTCCGCTAACAGTGGCAAAGTAATAAGTGTGCGTCCTTTTCCACGTATGTTAACGCGATTTGCATGCCAGTTAATGTCATTTAGCTTCAACAAAGCTATCTCATTAGCCCTCAGTCCTAAACGACTCAATAACACAATTACGGCATAATCCCTTAAACCAATATTGCTGTTCTTATCGCAACTGTTCAGGACTTGTGTAATTTGGTCAAATGTCAAATGTTCTGGAAGCGCGGTTAAATCCCACGCCCTAATGCTAGGAACCGCAGAGGACAAATTGTAAGTTGTATGTCCTTGATGCAGAAGGTATCGAGAAAACGTTCGTAGCGTCTAACACATATTTTGTGCTGGGCAGTATGTTTGATACTGTATAGAGGGCGAGGGGATTGGTCCTACCAACCCTCTCTATTTTTTTGATTGCGTAAAAAACTATTTTATCACTTTATAGACGGCGACAATGTCTTCGTCTGCAAAGCCTGCTTTTATGGCTTGTTTAAAAGTTTCATTGGCAGCAGCTGCCGTGGGAAGAGGTTGCTCGAGTTGATCACCGAGCGCGACAGCAAGACGGATGTCTTTCTGCATGTGTTTAAGAGGGAAGCTGGTGCTGTAGTCCTCTTTTAACAGCATAGCCCCTTTGCCTTTGAACATTGGGTTAGCTATGGCGCCTGCATCAATGATTTCTAAAATTTGGTTCCCATTTAGCCCCGCTTTTTGCCCTAATGACATGCCTTCGCTAAAGATACTTAACATGCCGCCCATCATCATATTCACTACCAGTTTCATGTTAGCGCCTTGACCAACATCACCAAGATAGGGAGACATTTTCCCCATCACGTCAAAAGCGGGTTTTGTCTCCTCATATAGCGAAGCGTCTCCTGCGGCTAAGATGATTAATGTACCGTCTTCTGCCGGTTTTTTTGTACCAGAAACCGGGGCTTCTAAAAAACGTCCACCAGCTTGAGTGATTAAATTCGAAATTGCTTTTGATGTTGTATTATCAACAGTCGACATATCAACATAACCGCGACCTGAGCCGATACCTGCCAATACACCATCTGGGCCCTGACATAATGCGAGTGCAGCGTCAGGATCTGAAACCATCGCGAAGGTGATATCACAGCGTTTTGTTACGTCTTTAGGGCTTGTTCCTAGATGAGCACCTTGAAGCACCAATTCATCACACTTTGCTGGATTGCGGTTCCAAACTGTGACATCAAATCCAGCCTTTACTAGATTCGATGCCATCGCTTTTCCCATAATCCCTAAACCTAAAAAACCAATAGTCGTCATTACTTCCTCTCTCTTGTTGAACGTTATATGTAGCAGTGTACCTTCGGGAGGATGATGAAACTATTTTTAATGATTGGCTAAAGCACCGTGGGAGCTTATCTATGTTTTTTGGCGGCATTGTAATCTAGTCAGCAAGCTCAATATCAATCCGCTAGCGTTTGTGTTTTTCAGTTGGAAGAAAACTTATTCGCACCTATTCTAGATTCATGCCAGACTGTTTGGGCTGCTATATATTTTTTCAGCTTTTAAAAAAACAATAGAGGTCAGTTTAAAAATATTTATCCAATTGTCATAAGGAGAAAATAATGAACAACAGTTTCGACACTCAACAACAGCTCACTGTTAATGATGAGCAATTTCACATTCATTCTCTCAAGGGGTTTGGCGACAAAGCAAAACGATTGCCCTTTTCTTTAAAAATATTACTCGAAAATCTACTTCGCAATGAAGATGGCGTGAATGTTAAAGAGCAAGACATTCAAGCGTTATTGGATTGGGATCCACATGCCAAACCCGCAATAGAAGTCGCCTTTACACCGGCGCGCGTAGTCATGCAGGATTTTACGGGTGTGCCTGCCATTGTAGATTTAGCCGCAATGCGCGATGCGATGGAAAAGCTGGGCGGCGATCCAGCAAAAATCAATCCTCTTTCCCCCGTCGAACTTGTTATTGACCACTCAGTACAAGTTGATGGTTATGGCAATAATGGTGCGTTTGATCTAAATGCAAAACTTGAATATGAAAGAAACAAAGAGCGCTACGAATTTTTGCGTTGGGGTCAAACAGCCTTTGACAATCTAAAAGTCGTGCCACCAGCCACCGGTATTGTGCACCAAGTCAATTTAGAATATTTAGCCCGCGTCGTGTTTAATGAAGACAGTAACGGCAAAAAAATTGCGTACCCAGATACACTGGTGGGCACGGACTCTCATACGACGATGATTAATGGTTTAGGTGTACTAGGTTGGGGTGTCGGTGGCATTGAAGCTGAAGCGGTTATGCTCGGTCAACCTATTAGTTTACTTATCCCTCAGGTTGTCGGTGTTAAGTTGAGTGGCCGCCTACCAGAGGGCACCACAGCCACAGACTTAGTCCTTACCGTCACCGAAATGCTGCGTAACCACGGGGTAGTCGGTAAGTTTGTGGAATTTTACGGTGATGGCCTTGCTGACTTACCGCTTGCTGACAGAGCCACCATTGCCAATATGGCACCAGAGTACGGTGCGACTTGTGGTATTTTTCCCATTGATGATGAAACCATTAGCTATCTTCGTTTAACCAATCGTGATGAAGAGCAGCTTAAACTCATTGAAAATTACGCTAAACACCAAGGTCTGTGGCGCAACAATGGTGATGAAGCGGATTACACCGATGCACTTGAGTTAAAACTTGATGATGTTGTACCAAGTCTTGCAGGACCTAAGCGTCCACAAGACAGAATAGCTCTTGATAAAGCGGGTGACGTTATTCGCCATCATCTAAAAGACTTTCAAGATGAACGCATGGCTCGTCACGATAAAAGTAGTGAAGGGCAAGCACGTATAGAAAATGAAGGTCCAGTAACTAGCCCTAATGAGTCCGTTGATGAAGCACAAATTAAGGGCGCCGCCATCGTTAAATTCAAAGGTCAAGAATTTGAGTTAAACGATGGTGCTTGTGTTATTGCGGCTATTACTAGCTGTACAAACACATCAAACCCAAGCGTTATTTTAGCGGCAGGTTTGGTTGCTAAAAAAGCAAAACAACTGGGCATTAATGTAAAACCTTGGGTTAAAACCTCATTGGCACCGGGTTCTAAAGTGGTAACCGATTACTTAGACAAAGCGGGGTTGATGGAAGACTTAGAAAGTCTTGGTTTTAATTTAGTGGGTTATGGTTGTACCACCTGTATTGGTAACTCGGGCCCATTAGCGAGTGAAATATCCGATGCCATCCAAAAACACAAACTCATCGTTAGCTCTATTTTATCAGGCAATCGAAATTTTGAAGGGCGTATTCACCAAGACGTTAAAATGAACTTTTTAGCCTCGCCTCCGCTTGTTGTTGCCTATGCCATTGCCGGTCGTACCGATATAGATGTATACAAGGAGCCTCTAGCGCAAGACGCGAACGGCAAGGATATTTACCTTAAAGATATTTGGCCAAGTGTAAAAGAAGTAAGCGATCTCGTTAAAGAAACCGTTACTAAAGAAATGTTCGCAAAAAGCTACGCTAACGTATACGAAGGCGATAGCCGTTGGCAGCAAATTCAAATACCGGATGGTAAGCTTTACGACTGGAACGATGCGTCAACCTATATTAAAAAAGCACCCTTTTTTGATGGCATGAGTATCGACCCTCCGGGCATTCCAAGTATTAAAGGAGCACGCTGTTTAGCCAAACTGGGTGACTCAGTCACCACCGACCATATTTCTCCGGCCGGTGCGATTAAGGCCGATTCCCCTGCCGGTTTATACTTGCAAGAAAATGGCGTAGAAAAAGCGCAGTTTAATTCTTATGGCTCTCGCCGAGGCAATCACGAAGTGATGATGCGCGGAACCTTTGCCAACGTAAGACTTAAAAACTTACTTGCACCGGGCACCGAAGGCGGCGTTACTCGCACTCAACCTGATGATAACTTAGCCAGTATTTACGATGCAGCAATGGCGTATCAAGAAAATAATACGCCGCTTATTATTTTAGCCGGTAAAGAGTACGGAACAGGCTCATCGCGCGATTGGGCCGCTAAAGGCTCACTGTTATTAGGTGTAAAGGTCGTCGTAGCACAAAGTTATGAGCGAATTCACCGTTCTAATTTAATTGGTATGGGTGTCTTACCCCTGCAATTTAAAGACGGCGAAAGCTATGAATCACTTGGTTTAACAGGGCAAGAGCAATTTGATGTAAATGGCTTGCATGATAAAACCGATGACGTAACCCTAGTCGCGACGAATAGCGAAGGTAAAAAGGTCAACTTTAGTGCCGACGTTCGTATCGATACACCTAAAGAGTGGGATTACTACCAGCATGGCGGCATTTTACAATACGTGCTACGTAATATGCTCGACTAGCCTTAAAAAGCCTTGGGTCTGCGATGAGGTCGAGCTATCGCACTAAAGTGCTTAAACGTTTCAAAAAAAGTATCCCAACTTAGCGATGTCATCGTTCTGTTGTCACTAAACAAGGCTAATGGGCCTTGTTTAGTGACTTTGAGGATCAGACAGGGCATTGGCTATCAGGTTGCGAAACCAACGATGAGACAAGGATTGGTTGTGACGAGACTGCCAGTGTAAAGCGACTTCAAAAGCGGGTACGGTAAAAGGCAATTCGTATATTTTCAGCGGATTACTTTCAGAAAAGAAGGTGGCAATTTTATACGGCAGTATTGCGATTAGTCCGGTTTTTGCTAGAACTGATGGCAAAATTGAAAAGTGAGATACTTCTAAACTGACTTTACGTTTTTCTCCTAAACGTGAAAGAACTTCTTCTGTGGCGCCATGCCCTTGACTTCGAGTAACCAAAGCGTGCTTGTGTGACATGAATTGCTGCATGGTTAATTCATGGCTCAGTGGTGCAAATTTTTCATTGATAATACAGACATAGCGCTCTTCAAATATGATGTGGCGTTTAGTAAGCTCTAGTCGAGAATGCTCATTAGATAATCCATTTTTTAGTATTCAATTAATACGGTGGCTTGTACCGTGATTTAATAAACCTATAGATTTAACACATCTGAGACTCTTTTTATTTTTATGGTAAATTATGCATAAACTTCCTCCTCGAGCGCTTGAATATTTAAACGCCATTGCTCGTTATAAAACGTTACGTAAAGCGGCTAGCAGACTAAATGTTGACCCTTCTGCCGTCAGTCGATTACTTTCTCAGTTGGAAGCAAATTTGTTATTGCCAGTGTGGGATAGGACCAATAATCGTAATCCGATAACACCAGCAGGAGAAGAACTGCTGCAATATTATCGAAAAATGAATGCAAGCGAACAAGCAACGTTGTCGAGGATTGATGACATGTTGAATCTGCGTACGGGTGAGGTTCGGATTGCGGTTGGTGAGGGAATTATCGGAGATCTTATTTCCTCTTCGTTACAATCCTTTCTAGAAAAGCATAAAGATATTCAGCTCACGGTAGAGATGGCTGGGGCGCAAGATGCGGTTAATTTGTTACAAGAAGAACACATTGATTTTGCTTTAACCTATGCTTCCGCGAATCACCCTAAATTACACTGCCATTTAGAAACCACACACCCTTTGGAATTAATAGTGCCACCAGGACATGCCCTTACACAATATAAAGAACCTGTGACGTTTGATTCTGTGGCGGAATATCCTATTGCATTAATTGATAAGTCAACGGGCATGGGACGATTGGTATCACTCATGGAAGAGGTTAATCATTTGAAATTGGTTCCTCGATTACGTACTAATTCTGTTTCTGCGTTGACGAATTTTGTCGTATCAGGCTTGGGAATTACTTTTATGCCTTTACTGACTGTTCGGGAGGAGATTAAAGGGAAGCGCATTGTGGTTGTGACAATGGACTCCACTATTTTTTCACAAGCGAAAGTTCGAGTGCTCAGTCTTGAGGGGCGGGAGTTGACATTGGCAGCGCAGGCTCTTTTGGATCACCTTTCAGAAACCATGATGTTTCTAGCAAATCACTAAAATTCACTTAAATACATATTCTAAGTGAGCCGTTGTTTTCTTGTAAATTCAAGATGTTGACTTTAATGCAACACTTTGTCACTTGTGGTGTCAACATCTCAAGTATAGTTTGGTAAGTGTAAAGCGAAAATAAGAAATGTGGCCCATAATAAACTCACAAAGGAAGTTCATATGAATCTTGTTAACAAAATGTTCGTTACAACCCGTCTAGTTAAGGCATTAGCTCTGGGGGCCGTATTGTCTTCCGCCTCTCTCGCTATTAATGCGCAAACCATTAATCTAAGTTACAACGGAGCACCAGATACTGAAAAAAATGCGGTTCACCTATTTGCTAGCAATCTGCAAAAATTGGTTGCTGAAAAAACAGGTGGCGAATTAGAACTTAAGCTTTATCCAAATAGCATGCTGGGTGAAGAAGAAGAGCGTATGGAGCAAGTGCTAAACACTCCAAGTTTAAACATTGCCTCGTTTGGTGGGATTTCGCCATTATTTCCAGAAATTTTTGTTAGTGCGATTCCTTTTTTATTCGCTGACTTTAATGAAGCTCGTCAATTTTTCGACCAAGGCGAATATTGGAAAAAATCACAAAAAGCTTTTTATGAGCGTACAGGTGGGCATTTATTAGCTGTTGTTGAAGAAGGGGGATTCCTGGCTTTTACCAACAATAAGTTACCAATTAAATCTCCTAAAGATTTTGATGGTTTGCGCTTCCGCGCAATGGATAAAAGTCAAGTAGCTCTATACAACGCATTTGGTGCATCGGGCACGCCTATTCCATGGACTGAAGTATATCTTGCTCTTAAAACTGGGGTAGCAGATGGCCAAATGAACCCACCTATGTATATTATTTTGGGCAGTTTATTTGAAGTTCAAAAATACGCTACTCTGGCTAACATTCAGTACTCCGATCAATTTCTAGTGGGTAATGATGAACTATTAAAAGGTTTATCTAAGAAAGATAAAGCGGCATTGCTAGAAGCCGTTAAAGAGGCCAATGATATTAATCGTGATGCGGTTGAGAGTCAGGTGGAAACTCGAATTTCTTATTTAGAAGATAATGGTATGCAAGTGTATCGTCCAACGGCAGCAGAATTAGAAGCTTTTCGTAAAGTGGGTCAACCTTCATACTTTGATTGGATGAAAGAAGAAGGCATTGGTCAAGAGTGGGTTGATCTTGCTCTGAAAGACGCGGCAGTTAAACACTAAAATTGATGATTTTGTGGCGCCTTAGGGCGCCTTTTTGAGGCCGTTATGTCGCTAAATTGTATTCGTATTGCTTTGTATCGCACCATGTTATTTTTTTCTACGTCGATCCTAGCTTTGAATGTATTGCTTATTCTTTATAGCGTGTTTACACGCTACGTCCTGAATTACTCTCCTATTTGGTCTGATGAACTTTCACGTTATGCCATTATTGCTAGTGTCATCTTGGCGATGTCTTGTGCCTATATGGATTCTCGCCATATGAAAGTGTCTTTTATTGAGCAAATGGTTAACCCAACATGGCGACGCATCATCCAAATGTATCAATGGTTGGTCATCTTGGGTGTGTCCTGTTTCTTTGTCTATGTGAGTACGCGTTATTCACTTTCACTTAGTAAATTTTCAAGCATGGGTTTAGGGATAAGTAAGACGATTCCTTTGTTATCTGTGCCTATTGGTTTTGCTGCTTTGTTTGTTATGGCTTTGATTAAAGGGCCGTTTTCACAACAAGAATCGTTAGGGAAAGAAATATGTTAGCTGCAATCATTGGCACTTTTTTAGTGAATATACTGCTTGGGGTGCCGTTATTCATTTGCTTGATATTGGCTTCTTTAATTGGTTTTGTCTTTGTTGATTTTTCTTTAGCGTATCGCATGGTTCCTCAGCAATTTTATGGTGGCATTAATTCCTTTGCATTAATGGCAATTCCCTTATTTATCTTTGCTGGTAATTTGATGAATACGTCAGGGTTAACCTCGCAATTAATACGCTTGGCTAACTCTTTAGTCGGTCATCTGCGGGGTGGTTTGGGTTATGTCAATGTTGTATCGAGTGTGTTTTTTGCAGGAGTCAACGGATCTGCTGTTGCGGATACCTCGGCATTAGGTTCTTTACTAGTGCCGGCAATGAAGAAAGAGGGTTATGCAACGAATTATGCAGCGGGTTTAACTGCAGCGAGCTCCTTGATTGGACCGATTATTCCACCCAGTATTTTTATGATTTTATACGCTTCTTTAACCAATACCTCGGTGGGGGATTTATTTCTTGCTGGGGTGATACCTGGCTTATTACTTGGCAGTGCTTTTTTAGTAATGAATTATTTGTATGTTAGAAAGGTTGGTATCCAGAGCCAGCATGAGCGAGCTAGTTTTAAAGGGGTGTTATCCGCTTTTTGGTACTCGGCTCCGGCATTAATAGCGCCATTTATCATTGTTTCAAGTATCGTTTTTGGTTTTGTTACTCCGACAGAGTCGGGTGCACTAATAGTGGCTTATGCGCTTATTCTTGGTTTGTTAAATCGAACGTTAAACATCCGTAAGTTGTGTGATGCATTAGCGGACACGGCCATTTTGACAGGGACTATTTTTGTCATTATAGCCGCATCGTCTGTAGTTAGCTGGTTATTAGCGTATGCACAACTGCCATCACAATTAGTCGTGTATCTTGAACCTTTTAAAAATAATCCG
This sequence comes from uncultured Marinomonas sp., assembly GCA_963975045.1. Taxonomy (GTDB): domain Bacteria; phylum Pseudomonadota; class Gammaproteobacteria; order Pseudomonadales; family Marinomonadaceae; genus Marinomonas. The sequence continues at coordinate 41,644 of CAXBGJ010000008.1, forward strand.
ACGGCAGTGTTATTGATTCTAAGCTTGATTACTTTTTTTATCGGTATGCTGATGGAAGAAGTATCGGCTCTAATGTTGCTTACACCTGTATTCTTTCCCGTCGCTATTGCTTCAGGTGTAGATCCTATCCATTTAGGAGTGGTCATTACGGTAAATATTACTATTGCTTTAATTACGCCTCCGATGGGTGCTTGTGTTTTTGTGGCTGCAGCCGTTAGTAAACTAGAAATCACAGAAATGTTTAAGAGTATTTGGCCGTTTGTGTTGGTGGCAATCTGCGCTCAAGTTTTGGTGATTTGTGTGCCCGATTTAACTTTATTTTTACCAGGTATTTTTAAGTAACATGAAAAGATCACAACCATTGCCAATACCCAAGTGTAGAGAGTTCTCTTGGGATGAATACAAAAAAATTCCGATTGTAGAAAGTGGAGAGCCATTAATTCCTTTAAGTACTTCTAATCTATTAGTTACTTATCCCTTTTATGCAAAAATGGGCATTGCCAATGCGGTACCGGAGTGTTTCGTCAGAGAGGGAGTATTTGAAAAGTTACACCAAGTGGCTGAGCTAATTCCAGTAGGTAAAAAATTGGTTGTGCTCGATGGCTGGCGACCTTTTTCAGTCCAGCAACATCTTTTTGATACTTTGATTAATATTCTTAAGAAATCGTTTCCAACGCATCCAGAACACCATTTGCATGAGAAAGCAAAAAGCCTTGTATCGCCGCCTAGTAGCGATATAAAAGCCCCAAGCCCTCATTTAACAGGTGGTTCTGTAGATGTGACATTGTGTGATGATATGGGGCGTTTTTTGAATATGGGAACAGACTTTGATGAAGCCAGTCAATTCTCTTGGACAGATGCACTTGAAAATGAAAGTAGTTTGGATCGAGAGGCGCAAGAAAATCGTCGTATTCTTTATAATGCTATGAGCGAAGTGGGTTTTACCAACTTACCAAGTGAGTGGTGGCATTATGATTTTGGCAACCAACTTTGGGCTTATCGTACCGGTACTCAACAAGCGGAATATGGTGTTACTCGCCCTAGAGATATTATTAAACAATGGGAAAGTGAAATTTTAGAGAACAGATTTATCTAGATTTGAATTTTCTAGTGTTTGATAGGCGCAAAGGTCGAGTCATTCTAAAATTTCAGAGGGGCTGCTGCCGGTTTGTGGTATGAATGCCTCCGCTTTTGTAAACATCTCATAGTCATATAATAGATAGAGTAAGATGAATTATGAGTGGAAAAGGTTATACCGTTGAGTTTAAAAATGAAGGTCTATTGAAGGGGTAAGGTGCCTTCTCTAAAAAGAAGGGAATTAATCTACAGTAAAGGCAAGTGCTAAAAAACGGATGCTATTTAAGCATCCGTTTTTTTTATGTCATTAGCTATCGGTGTTTTAGAGAGCGATAATTAATTTTTGTTTAATGCCGTGCTTGTGTTCTGGTCTACGCTATAAATTGTCCAGCGCTCGTTAGACAGTTGCTGTTTTGAAAAAACTTCTGCTACAACTCGACGATTTTGTTTTCTGCCAGTGACTGTGTCGTTGCTGGCGATAGGGCGAGTTTCGCCAAAACCAATCCCTTTTACTCTGTCTGGTTTGATTCTAAAGCTATCAACAAGTACATCAGCGATTGCGGAGGCGCGTTTTTGAGATAGTGAGCGGTTAAGCTCGCTTGAGCCTTTACTATCCGTATGGCCTTCAATAACAACGGTGCTTGTTGGGTGATCTTGTAAGAATTTAGCCAAGTCTTTTAGCTCTGAATAGAATCGAGGCTTTATATCGGATTTACCAGAGTCAAATAATACGTTTAATTCAACAGAGAGTAATTTTGTTGATTGGTTTGGACAGCCATAGTTATCAATAGCTGAGCCTTCTGGTGTGTCAGGGCAGAGATCTCGAGCATCAATAACACCATCTCTATCTGCATCAGCAAGACGAGTCTGTACACTTGATGCGTATAGGCTTTCGGCGACAGCAAAATCACTTAAGGTAAATAATACCCCTATGAGACTGATGGTTCTAATGAATGTCTTCATGATGTTATGAATACTCTTGTTGTTCTACGATTTGATTAGTTTAAAAAGAATAAGGCAATATTACTATCGCCTTTTTGTAGCTTTGTTTAACGAAATCGATTTTATGTAACTTTATGTAACTACCAGCTTCCTACGTTTTCCATTGAAGCCCATGGTTCGATAATTTCAAGTGATCCACTTTTTTGGAGAAGTTCGATTGAAATATTGTTCGGATCTTTAATGAACGCCATGTGTCCGTCACGAGGTGGACGCAATATAGTGACGCCTATAGATTGTAATTTTTCGCAAACTTGATAAATGTCATCAACTTCAAAAGCTAGGTGGCCAAATTGATCACCACTTATATAGCTGCGGTCGCTCCAGTTATGGGTGAGTTCTACCTCTGGGGCGCCTTTTTCCGTTGCATAGTAGATCAGTGAGAATTGACCTTTTTCACTGTCCATGCGTCTTGTTTGGATTAACCCTAAGCCTTCGGTGTAAAACTGATGACTTTCTTCAGGTTTATCTGTTCTTATCATGGCGTGTAGATATCGAATAGACATGATAACTCCTCAATTCAGTTTAATTACCGAGTATTATTGCAGTATCGGCGAAGTAATTCAAAGGAATGAGTAAGAGACTCTTATTTATCTACTTATTCCTTCCATACCCATCTTAGTGGTTCTCCAAAGTCGTCATAGATGACGACTTTCTTCGGTCTCTTTTTAGCAGGGGGAGGTGGTGGCGCTTTACTGTTTTTTCTTTGTTGAATAGCGGCTACAACGTGGTTTAATGGTGTGCGGTCTTGTTTTGGTTCGTTAAAGCCGATGTGGCTCGTGCTATACTTTCCATCAACTAAACCGGACTCACCCATATTGACTTGTTGGATAGTGCCATTCGCCTTGATAAATTGATCTACCTGAGACTCTAGCTCTTTTCTTGTGTCTTTCTTTGTGGTCTTGGGTTTTATCATAGTGTTTAAGGTGTGGACTATATCCTACTGTAAATCGATGGGTTAAAAATTGATCGCAATTTATCCATATTAAACGTAAGAGGTAGCTGGTGTCTATTAGCAACTTAATTGTGCATGAGATTCAAAAACATGAAGGTGAGCGTAAAGCCATCTTAATCGCACGCCCGAATGAAAATCCTGTTGATGGGCAAGCGGAAGCGCTTTCTGCTCAGGTAACGAATTTATTTAATCGTTCAGGTATGAATACGGGGCGTTTTGTTAATCCGCAAGGAAGTGATGAAGGCGCACAACTACCGACTTTGCTTTCCAAGCATTTTAAGGACGATACCTTTGTCGATTTTTCTGGGTTTACTAAAGATTGTGCAGCAGAGTATCTGACATACTTAGAGCCTGTTGAGGAAGCTGAGGGTGGTTTGTTGTGGTTTAATCATTATGAGCTGCACGACACGCATTTCTTATACATAGTGATGTTGAAGCGTAAAAAAGGCATTGGGCTTAGTGTCGATCTGAGTTTGTCTCAAATAGAACAAATTGAAACAGAAAAGCTGCACATGTCTTTACGTATCAATTTGACGGCTTGGCAAGCCGGTGACGAAGGACGTTATATTTCGTTTCGTTTCGGCCGTGCTCCTAAGTCTGAGAGTGAATATTTTACTCAGTTTATTGGTTGTGATGAACCTAAAGTTGCGGCAAAAGAAACGCGTAAACTGGTGGATTTGACCTCTGCGTTTTGTCAATCGCAGGGTTTACCATCTAAGCAGGCAAATGAATTTAAGAAAGTGGTTTCTGAGCATTGTCAGGCGAAAGCTCAAGACCGTGAACCTTTGGCTATCAAGGACATTGCTTCCCAGGTCGAATCTCGGTTCTCTATAGAGCAGGCGAATAAGTTTTTGGAAATCGCTGACTCTGATAGCTTTAAGATGGAAAAGGAAATTTTTGTCGAAAAAGCCGCACTGAAAAAACTCACACGTTTATCTGGAAGTTCACGTGCTCTGACGCTAAGTTTTGATAGTGAGCTTTTGGGCGAGTCGGTGGTATTTGATGCAGACTCTGGAACGCTTGTTATTAAAGAGTTGCCAAAGAGTCTGCTCAAGCAATTGCAGTCTATGTCTAACTAGATTTTCTATTGAATACACTGCACTTCTCAAGTGAGCATCGGAAGGCTTGTTAAAGACCTAACAAGCCTTCAAGTTCTTCCATGGTATTAAAACACTCTGTCGCGCCAGCGGCAGCTTGTATTTTTGCATCAATAGTTTCACTAAACGCCAGTACTCGCATACCTGCCGCCTTACCTGCCATAATGCCTGCAATAGAATCTTCAATCACTAAGCAATCTTTTGGGTCAACATTCAGTGCTTTTGCGGCTTTTAGGTAGAGATCTGGAGCCGGTTTGCCGTTTTCAACGTCGTCAACGCAAAAGCGTGTGGCAAATCGTTCAGATAATTGGATTTTATCCAATTT
>CAXBGJ010000009.1:0-42368 GCA_963975045.1 uncultured Marinomonas sp.
CCCCGTTCTTGCATCCACACCAATGTGCGCTTTTAGACCAAAGAACCACTGCTTTATTAAGCGACAATTAACTTGGCCGGTTCGCGACAACTAACTTGTCCGGTTTTGGTAAGCTTCAGGCATCACCTTTCTTTAGAGATCGACATGCCTGGAAAATCCATAACCCAACAGCAGGTTAAGTTATTTATGTCTTATCGAAAACAGCCCAACCATACTCAAGCCAGTGCCGCTGCAAAAGCGGGCATATCAGAACGTTCTGGCAGACGTATTGAAGTCGGAGACCTCCAAACAACCAAATTACAAAGACACTACAGCACGCGGGAAGATCCCTTTAATGGACTTTTTGAGCAGTACATCATTCCTCTTTTAGAAGATAATCCAGCACTTCAACCCATTACGTTATTAGGCGTGCTCGAAGAACATGCTCCCGGTCGATTCGATCGCTCCCATCTTAGAACGTTGCAACGACGAGTTAAGCGGTGGCGAGCACAATACGGTCCTGAAAAAGAGGTGATTTTTCGACAAAATCATATACCTGGTGACATGGGAATCTCTGATTACACTTGGATGAATAGTTTAAATATCACCCTAGCTGGTGCTGAGTTTAAACATAAACTGTTTCATTATCGGCTGACGTTCAGTGGTTGGACATATGTTCAAGTTGCCTTAGGTGGGGAAAGTTTTGAGTCTTTATCCTCAGGATTACAAAATGCTTTTTGGCAGTGTGGAGGCGTGCCTGCAAGCCATCGTACTGATAGCTTGAGTGCGGCGTTTAAAAATCATTCAGAAAAGGTGATGTTGACCGAACGGTATCAGGCATTGTGCCAACACTATCATGTTGTCGCAACGCGAAATAATAAGGGTGTTGCACATGAAAATGGGGCGATTGAGTCGGCACATGGACACCTAAAAAAGAAAGTAGATCAGCAGTTAATGCTGCGAGGAAGCCGCGATTTTAATCATTTAAAAGATTATGAAGCATTCCTATCGCTTATTGTTGCTAAAATAAATCGTCAGTTTAGAACGCGTTTTGATGAGGAAAGAACCTATTTACAGACATTACCAAAACGTCGAACCAATGACTTTAGTGAGCATTACGTTAAGGTATCATCAAGTAGTACTATTCAGGTTAAGCGAGTCACCTACACCGTCCCCTCACGTTTAATTGGTACCTCACTGTTAATCCATATTTTTGATGAACGGCTTGAATTGTTTTATGGACATGAAGCGATACTGACGCTACCAAGAGTCTATGCAGAGGGAGCTTTACGCGCTAGGTCGGTGGATTATCGCCACATCATTCACTCATTAGCAAGAAAGCCAAACGCCTTCAAATGTTCTCAATTACGTGACGACATTATTCCAGCAGGAGACTTTACGTTGCTCTGGCAGCAACTGACTCAGGATTATGTGAGTGATGAAAATTGCCGCTATATAGTGAGTTTATTATTGTTGGCGCATAACTATCACTGTGAAGCGGCGTTAGGGAGGTATGCATTAAACGCGTTCAAGACAGGAAGCAGAGCAAGTATTGAAGCCTGTCGAAATAGGTTTGGCACTAACAAGATTGAGATCCCAGCTATCGTTAGCCAGCAGCACACGGTTCAAAGTTATGATGCGTTAATAGGAGGTTCTCTGCATGGCTAATCAACAGAGCTTACCGATATTATTAAAAGAATTACGGCTTCCAGCGATAGCAAAGGCATGGTTAAGCTTGTCCCAAAAAGCAAGTCGTGAAAATTGGGAACCGGAATTATTTTTAGCAGAGTTGTGTGAGCTAGAAGCGAACGACCGTTACGAGAAACGCCTGCAAAGATTATTACGTGACAGTAAGTTGCCGAATGGAAAGCAGTTGTCTCAGTATGACTTTTCTCAAATTAGAGGCATTACACAACAACAATTACAGCGTAAAACTCATGACCTTGATTGGGTAAGGCAAGGGCATAACCTTTTACTATTTGGAGCAAGTGGTCTAGGAAAAACGCATTTAGCAGCCGCGCTCGGATACGCCTTGATAGAACAATCGATCAAGGTGAAGTTTAGTAGCAGTACCGCGTTGGTTCAGCAACTGCAATTGGCACGAGAAGCCTTAGATCTTGAAGGGGCACTAAAAAAGTTAGATAAATATGAGCTGCTTATTTTAGATGATATTGGATATGTCAAAAAGACAGATAGTGAAAGCCAAGTCTTGTTCGAGTTAATTGCGCATCGATATGAAAGAGGAAGCTTATTGATTACGACAAATCAGGCGTTTAGTGAGTGGGACAGCATCTTCGGGGACAACATGATGACGGTCGCAGCAATTGATAGATTAGTCCACCATGCCGATATTTATCAAATAGAAGGGGAAAGTTACCGAAAGAAACACGCTCTAAAATCAAACACTCAGAATCGGCCAAGTTAATTGACGCGAACCGGACAAGGTAGTTGACGCCTTATAAAATAAGATTCAATTGTTTTGTTTAGTGGTAGAAAGATTGATAGGCCAGCCACATTACTGGCTGCTATTGGAAACAGCTCGATGTGATCGCATTTTTCTTAGTAAATGATGATAATTTCACTCTCTTAAGTTCAAAATTTAGCATTAATAATGCACCATTTTGGTTCTAAATGGTGTTAATACGATTGTTTCTTAATAAAAAATAGCTAAAAAGTAATAGAGTTTACGTCTTTGTTTTTTGGTTTTTTAATTGGCCGTATGTCCGATAAATATATCTTGTTATATGTTTATAAAGGGGTCAACTCTCTAGTCTTTCAATACTAACGCTATCTGGCATTAATGAAATAAACTCATCGACAAACTGCGTAGCTAAAAACGTAGGAGATGAAATAGGAGGATACATTAGGTGGAATTCATACGATATCGGAAACCGTAGTGGCAAATAAACGAAATTAGGATCTTGATAATAGCTAGCGCTCAGTAGGTCAACAATAGCGATACCATGACCTTTGGAAACTAAATCACAAGCTAATTGAAACCATGAAACTTGTATTCTACGCCCAATATTAATACCGTGACTATTGCATAAACTATTGATTTTTTTGTTAATTATGCTCTGTTTATTTAGTTCTATGACTGATTCTCCATCTAGATCATCTAGGCTAATTATTTCTAATTTAGAAAAAGGGTGGTCACGATGGAACGCACAAACACAAGGTGCTTTAAAGCGTATACGACGTTGCGGAGCAACATAAAGTGGTACTACATCAGCTTGCACAAAACCAATATCGACCTGTTGTTCTCTTAGTAACTGCACAATCATAGGGGATGAGTGTACCTCAATATGAAATGCTACTTTAGGGTTGAATGTCAGAAAGCGATCTATTACTTCAGGTAATAAAGAGCTACCAAGTACTGGCATTGCAGCAACGCGTAGTCGGCCTGTCTCAAGCTGCTGTATTTGCACTGCGGCTTGCCGAATCTGATCCAACCCTACAAATGAACGTTCTACTTCTTGGAACAGCATCATGGCTGAATTTGTTGGCTTCATACGACCTTTATGTCGTTCAAATAAAACAAATCCAGCTTCGACCGTCATATCCTTAACCATTCGACTAATAGCAGGTTGGGATATGTTTAGAGTTAATGCTGCCGCGGTTAAACTGCCATGTAATACAACTTCTCTAAACGCTTCAATTTGCCGGGGAGTCATATTCAAAACCTTCCTTAATACATAAAAGATACGCTAATACGCACCAACTTATCACGACGAATAATATAAATTGCACTAAAAACAACATAACATTAGGTTATAAAAATGTTGTTGTAAATCACAATATATTCGAAATATGATGATTGTGATTCTTAGTGGAACAAATTCTCACTCTTATAAAATAAACCAAAAGGAACCCAACTAATGTCAAACCAGAAATTTCTTCTAACAGCAATAGCAATGAGTACCATGCTATCTACTAGTCAAGTACAAGCTGTAGAAACGCTTTATTTTGCAAGTTACGGTGGCTCTACTGAGGAACTATTTAGAGAAAAGATATTGCCAGCTTTTGAAGTGAAAAATGGAGTTAAAGTTCAGTATGTAGCAGGTAATTCATCAAAAACACTTGCAACGCTTCAAGCTCAGCGTAACAAACCTGAAATCGATGTTGCCATTATGGATGAGGGGCCAGTATTTCAAGCTATGTCTCTTGGGCTTTGCCAGCCTATTTCAGAAGAAACTTTCGATCAAGTTGTACCATTAGCAAACCTTAATGAAGGTAAAGCAATTGGTGTTGGTATTGTGGCAGCAGGTCTTGCTTATAATACAGAGTATTTTGCTGAGAAGGGGTGGGATGCTCCTGATTCTTGGAATGCTTTGGCTGACCCTAAATACAAAAAAAGGATGTCAGTACCACCTATATCCAATAGTTATGGCTTGATCTCTTTGATTATGGAAGCACGTGTAAACGGTGGTGGAGAAAAAAATATTGAACCTGGTTTTGATGCGTTCAAAAATCACATTGGTCAAAATGTACTCACTTATGAGCCATCATCTGGAAAAATGTCTGAGTTGTTTCAAAGTGGTGAAATAGTAATTTCAGCTTGGGGACATGGTCGTGTTAAATCATTAGCTGATACAGACTTCCCTGTAAAATTTGTCTATCCAAAAGAAGGTGCCGCGGCTCTTATGATAGCTGCTTGCTCTGTTACAGATAGCGATATGCCAGAGATGAGCCAAAAACTAATTAGTTATCTTGCTTCAGCTGATGTACAAAAAATTCTTGCTGAAGAGAAAAATTGGGGCCCAACGAACAGAAATATCAAACTTGAACCAGAGCTAGCCTCAAAGCTTCCATATGGTGAAGCTATTGAAAATCTAAATGTTATTGACTGGAATACAGTTAATGAAAACTCTGCTCTGTGGAACAAACGTTGGACTCGTGAAGTTGAATAACTCCTTCCTAAACGTCTTTTTTCTAATGTAATGAATGTTGGTTCCTATCTTGTAAGGTAGGAACCCACTTCAGCATAGATCATCCAATATTTAGCTAGGTAAACAATGCTATATGTCTTATTTAACACTAAACAATCTTTCCAAGCACTTTGACGGTTTTGTCGCTGTCGATCAAATTAATCTTTCTGTAACTAAAGGCGAATTTATCAGCCTATTAGGTCCTTCTGGGTGTGGTAAAACCACTACATTACAGATGGTTGCGGGTTTCTTAGAGCCAACATCTGGAAGTATCGTTCTGGATGGTAAGGATATTACTTTACTAAAACCAAATGAGCGTGGTCTTGGTATCGTTTTTCAAAAATATGCCCTTTTTCCTCACATGACGGTGCTCGAAAACGTAGCTTTTGGTTTAGAAATGCGCAAAGTAAACAAGAGTGATCGTTTACAGCGAGCTCGTGAGGCCTTGGATTTAGTCCGTTTAGGTCAGTTTATAGAACGTTATCCTCGACAGCTTTCCGGTGGCCAGCAGCAACGTGTTGCCCTAGCTCGTGCCTTGGTAATTGACCCACATTTACTACTATTGGATGAACCATTGTCCAATCTTGATGCAAAACTTCGTGAAGAAATGCAACTCGAATTACACGAAATTCAACGACGAGTGGGAACAACTACAATCATGGTAACGCATGATCAGTCTGAAGCTTTAGCTGTTAGTGATCGTATTGCAGTGCTGCAAAACGGACATATTGAACAGGTTGATAAGCCGTTTGATGTTTATGAATATCCAAAAAGTGATTTTGTATCTTCATTTCTTGGTAAGTCTAATACGCTTGAAGGTTCAGTGAAGCAAGGTTATCTAGAAGTAGGAGAGCAGCGTTTTTCCATAGGGGAGCTTGATATTACTGACAATACAGTTAGTCGTTTTAGCTTACGCCCTGAAAAAGTTCGTTTTTGTAATAATGCTCCAAAGATAAATGGAAAAATTACTAATGGGATTTTTCTTGGTAGTCAATGGGTCTATGAAGTAAATACTGATCTTGGAGAATTTCTGATTTATGAGTCTAATAATAACAGCCACACAGGTATGGCCAGAGATCAAGCTGTTGGCTTGACCTGGGATAACGAGGATTTACGCTTAATACAACAGGAGCCATCTCGCCATGTCTAATCAAAAGAGTAATAAGACTCCTTGGCTTTTATCTAGTCCAGCTTTGTTTATGTATGCCTTGTTACTCATTGTACCAATGGTCATGACTCTTGTACTTAGTTTTCGAAGTTTTCTGCCTATGGTGGGCATTCAAGATGACTTCATATTAAGTAATTATATCGAAGTCTTTACCGATCCGTATTTTCAGGAAATATTCTTACGAACATTTGTCATATCGATACTGACTGCTTTATTTTGCGTACTCCTAGGAGTACCTGAGGCTTATATACTTAATCGCATGCGTGCACCTTGGAAAGGGATTTTTTTCTTAGTGACATTAGGCCCACTACTAGTTTCTGTTGTTGTCCGTACTTTGGGGTGGGCTGTGATTTTTGGCCGAGAGGGAGTTATTAGTGAAATAGCTCAGTTTATAGGGTTGAGTGATAAACCTATTACGTTGATGTATACACAAACTGGCGTACTTATAGCTCTAGTGCATGTTCTTGTGCCGTTCATGGTTTTATCTGTATGGGCTTCACTACAGCGTTTAGATCCAGAAACTGAGAGAGCTGCTATTTCACTAGGTGCAAGTCCATTTACTGTTATGCATAAAATAGTATTACCGCAAATAATGCCGGGTATTCTGTCTGGTAGTGTCATTGTTTTTGCTTTAACTGCGACGGCGTTTGCAACACCTTCAATGATTGGTGGCCGCAGTTTGAAAGTAGTGGCTACTACTACTTACGATGAGTTCCTTCATAGTCTTAATTGGCCATTAGGAGCAGCTCTAGCGATAGTCTTGTTGGTTTTCAATGTTGTGATTATTGCCGGATACAACCGATATATCGAACGTAAATTTACACAGGTGTTTGAATCATGATGAAGAATGGACCTTTAGCACTGTTTTTCCACACGCTTTTTATTATATTTATGACTGCGCCACTCATTGTTGTCTGTTTAGTAGCGTTTACTGATAAAGGTTATTTGTCTATGCCTTTTGATGGTGCTTCGTTTCGCTGGTTTAAAGCGATTCTTAGTTATCCAGAATTTATCGATGCATTTTGGTTTAGCCTTCAACTTGGCCTTGCTTCAGCCACCTTAGCGCTCATTTTAGCTATACCTGCAGCATTGGCAATTGGCCGTTGGAACTTTCCTGGACGTAGTGCAGTAAATGCTTTTTTACTCTCACCTTTAATGATTCCTCATCTTGTATTAGGTGTCGCTTTTCTGCGTTTTTTTTCAGAGCTCAATTTGAATGGTACGTATATAGGCCTAATGCTTGCTCATACGTTGATGATTTTGCCTTATGCACTTCGATTAGTTCTATCAGGAGCTAGTGGTGTTGATCCAACATTAGAGCATGCAGCAAAATCATTAGGGGCGAGTAATTGGGTTACCTTCAAACGAATTACATTACCTCTATTGTTACCTGGTATCGCTAGTGGCTGGGTTTTAGCTTTTATTACCAGTTTTGATGAATTAACCATGAGTGTATTTTTAGCCTCACCAAGCACAACTACTTTGCCTGTTCGTATGTATTTACATATAGAGGAAACAATTGATCCTCTTGTAGCGTCGGTCTCTGCAATGTTGATCTTCGTTACAGTCATATTGATGGTTGTTCTTGACCGACTTTTCGGACTAGAAAGGTTAATGGTAGGCAAAGGGGACTAGTATGAGTTGTACCGATTATATCGTGATTGGTGGTGGCATGTTAGGCGCAGCGATAGGTTACGGTCTTGCGCGGCAAGGGCTAGCTTGTACTATTCTTGATGGCCATGATAGGGACTTCCGAGCAGCTAGAGGAAATTTTGGCCTTGTTTGGGTCCAGAGTAAAGGCGGTGGTTTTCCTGCTTATGCTCAGTGGACACGTAACTCAAGTAAGTTATGGCCAGAATTTTCTCGCGAGCTAAAAGAATTGACTGGTATTGATGTGCAGTTTAAGCAAACAGGAGGAGTACATTTTTGTTTAACAGATGAAGAGTTAGTTAAACGTCAAGCTCATTTGGAAAAGCTGGTAACAGAAAGTGATGGTGATTTTTCATATCGTATGTTGGATCACAGTGAGTTACTTAAATTAGAGCCTGAACTTGGACCAACTATAGCAGGCGGTAGTTGGTCTGCTTATGATGGACACGTCAATCCACTCTACTTATTACGAGCCATGCACGCAGGTTTTTCTCTTAAGGGAGGGGATTATTTAACCAACCATAAAGTAAAAGATATAGAAATTTGCCGCGATGGGTATCGGCTTCACACTGAGAAAGGAGAGTTGCATTGCCGACACGTTATTTTAGCCTCTGGATTAGACAATGCACGACTGGCTCCAATGGTAGGGCTTAAACAACCTGTATTTGTTCAACGAGGTCAAATCTTAGTTTCTGAGCGCATACCAAAAATACTCAATCATCCTAGTAATTATCTTCGTCAAACTGTTGATGGAACAGTTTTGATTGGCGATACCAAAGAGTCGGTTGGTTTAGATGATGGTCAAACTGTGCAGGCTATGGCAAAAATGGCTAGACAGGCTTGTAAAATTCTCCCTCGCTTAGGACAACGACGTATTGTTCGTGGATGGGGGGCGTTAAGAGTTCTATCTGCAGATGGTAGCCCTATTTATGAACAAGGTAACAATGCTTGGGCTTTTAGCTCACATAGTGGCGTTACTCTTGCTGCAATCCATGCTCTTAAATTAAGTTCAATGATTAAAAAACAAATAGTTAACACCAATTTCTTGGCGTTTTCAGCTAATCGATTTTGAGAGAATATTATGTTTCGTGATCTTTTTGGGACATCAGAACAATCAAGAGTAAATCTCTTGCTAGATGATGATTCGATTATTGTTCCAGCGGGTTATACCGTTGCGGCAGCCATACTAGTGCACCATCGTCGCCATAGTCGTACTAGTGCAGTTTCAGGCGTTCCAAGAGGTCCGTTCTGTTTAATGGGGGGGTGCTTTGAGTGTTTGGTTGAAATTGATGGTGTAAGTAATCGTCAAGCTTGCATGGTAGAAGTTCAAAATGGCATGAAGGTCTGTACACAGAAAGGACCAGGTGAATTATTAGATGTGATGAAACCTAATATTGAGGCTAATTTTTATGAAGTATGATTTAGTCATTATTGGAGCGGGACCTGCAGGTATGTCTGCTGCAGTTGATGCTTGTAAGCTTGGTCTTAGTTGTTTATTGCTTGACGAGCAGCTACGTGGCGGTGGTCAAATCTATCGTAACGTAGGTAATCAAGATTCAAATCGAAAAGCCATTCTTGGACCGGAGTATCAATCCGGATTAGCACTTCTAGAGTCTTTCGAAAGTAGTACATGTAAACATATTTCGGGTGCTACCGTTTGGCAAATAAGTGCTGATAAAAAAGTTTTCTATTCGGTTTCTGGTAAATCTTGCTCAGCTACCGCTGGTAAAATATTGATATCTACAGGTGCACAGGAAAGGCCTATGCCCATACTAGGGTGGACCTTACCAGGTGTAATGACTGCTGGAGGTGCACAGATTCTGCTAAAAAATCCAGGTTTAGCAGCTGAAGGCGCTATTTTTGCAGGTTGTGGACCGTTGCTTTATTTGGTTGTTTGGCAGTATTTAAAAGCTGGTATAAAAGTTAAAGCGGTTCTGGATACAACAAAGCGAAGTAACTATTTTACAGCCGCGAAAAAATGGCGAGGAGCCTTTGCTGGTCGAAAGTATTTATTTAAAGGTATTGGCTTACTTAGAGATATTAAGTTAGCAGGTATACCAATTTATAAAGAAGTAAATCAGATTTCAGCTTTAGCTGATGATACTAAACTTCTTAATGCTGTTTCATTTAAGACACATAAAGGTGAGTTTAAAATTAATACTGAACATCTATTTTTGCACCAAGGAATTATTCCTCAAGTGAATTTAGCAATGGCAAGTGGCTGTGAGCATCAATGGAGTTCACAACAACTTTGTTGGACTCCAAAAGTAGATGAATGGGGTCAAAGTAGTCAGCAGGGGATTTTGATAGCAGGTGATGGACTTGGTATTGGAGGTGCCATTGCCGCTGCACTTAGAGGGAAACTAGCGGCTCTACAAATAGGGTATGAAAATGGCAAACTAAGCTTCCAGCAGCGTAATGCACGTAGCAAGTCCGTTCGTCGTCTTCTAGTGAAAGAGTTGGCATTTCGGCCCTTTATAGATGCCCTTTATCGTCCTGCAGAGCAGTTTCGAAAACCAACAGATAATGACGTGGTCATCTGCCGTTGTGAGGAAATAACACTTAATGAAGTCAAAAGTGCTTTTGGTAAAGGATGCATAGGACCAAATCAATTAAAAAGTTTTACTCGCTGTGGGATGGGACCGTGTCAAGGGCGTCAATGTGGAAATACGGTAACAGAGGTAATAGCAGACCTTTCGGACCGTTCCATAGAAGAAACTGGCTACTACCGCCTACGCTCTCCTATTAAACCTTTAAATTTAAATGAATTGGCTAGCCTCTACGATGAAAAATAATAAAGCAGATGTAATTATAATTGGTGGAGGAATACAAGGGTGTTCTACCGCGTGGAATTTAGCAAGCCAGGGCATTTCGTGTATTGTTTTGGAAAAAGATCATGTTGCACGTCATGCGTCAGGAGTTAATGCAGGTGGTGTTCGTCGATTAGGGCGCCATCTTGCAGAAGTTGCTCTCTCCCAACGATCAAGTGAAATATGGAATCAGCTTAATGAATTATTGGACGCTGATACCGGATTTAAGCCTTCCCGACAGATTAAAGTGGCAGAAAGTGACGCGGATATGGTGGCACTAAATGATCGAGTTCAAAGTGTACGTTCAATGGGATTCAATCATGAAGTGATGATTGATCAGAAGATGTTACGTTCACTTTTACCTGCGGTTTCTTCTCATTGTGTGGGGGGAATATTAGTAGAAGGTGATGGGAGTGCCATTCCCTTTAAAGCAACAACGGCATTTGCTAGGGCTGCACGCCTAAAAGGAGCTCAGATTTTAGAAGGACATGCGGTTACTGCTATTTCTTCAATCGGTAGTGGTTGGGAAGTAGATACTCCTCAAGGCTCTTTTTCATCCCAGATATTAGTTAACTGTGCAGGGGCGTGGGGAGACAAAATAGCTCAAATGGTGGGTGATACAATTCCACTAATTCCCTCAGCACTAATGTTAATGATTACACAACGCATGCCAAAGTTTATGGAAGGAGTTGTTGGGGCTGAAAAGCGACCACTTTCTTTCAAACAATTCGAAAATGGTACTGTTCTCATTGGTGGTGGTTCTAAAGGTTTTTCTGATATAGACAACAATTTAGCTCATGTTGATATGCATGGCTTGGCTCAGTATGCAAAAAATGCGACTGCTATATTTCCTATAATGAACCAAGCCCGGATTGTTAGAAGCTGGGCTGGGCTGGAAGGCGTAACTCCTGATCAGATACCCGTTTTAGGCGCAGGATCAAAGCCCGGCCTATTTCATGCCTTTGGTTTTTCAGCACATGGCTTTCAACTTGGTCCTGTTATTGGGGAAACACTAGCATTACTCATACAAGGTAAACCATTACCCTTTTCTATTGAGCAGCTTCGCTATAATCGGTTTTGAAATAATTAATTATGGGCGTTATTGTATTGCTCTATAGATGGTCAGTGGAAATTTTTAATACTAGATATAAACAAACAATCAGGTCATTTTTATATGAATAAAATAGAATATTAATGCTGTTTTTTTAGTAAGCTTTAGGTTTTTTTATGTTTTTTAGCAATAAGATTTTTGAGTCATCGAGAAGTAAATATCTAGGCTATTGCGTTGTTATCGGTTATTTTCTTTTTTTACTCGCATTGTTTACTAAATTAGAAACCTTATACAGTGTTTCTGCACTCTGTTACTGGGTAGTGTTTATTTTTTCTTGGTCTCGATTGAGCTTTCGAAATAAGAATCAAATAAAGTTATTAATGGGAGGGGGGGGGTTGCAATAATTGTGGCTATTTTTTCAGGTGCGCACTTAGTCTCAATCTCTATACTGGAAGGCAATTTAGGCATTGTTGTTATGTTAACAGGTGTATCTCTGTTAAGTCTTATGCCCGAGACTATTAAAAAAAGTTCACCAACCATGGGCTCCAAAGGTGTTATCCATACTTGGGCAAGTGTTCATTTTTTAGGCTCAGTAATCAGTATGTCTGCTATTTTTTTTGTCGGCGATAAATTACAGCGCCAAACAGGAAAAATGACTAAGCCTCAATATAGCATTTTAGTAAGGAGTTTAACCAGTGCTGGATTATGGTCACCATTTTTTGCTTCTCTTGCCGTTTCTTTATCTATTGCCCCTAATGCAGAATTTCAGCATTTAATATTTATGGGGATCCCAATATCTTTTTGTGCTTTCTTTGTGACATTATGGGAGTTCAAATACCAGAATTTTCTAAGTACATTTTCAGGCTTTCCTATTACATTTGATTCATTAGTTTTTCCAATTTTTCTTGCATCGATAGTGATCGTTTTTCACTATATTATTTTTCCAAACACTCCGATTCTTTCCATTGTTTCCTTCTTAAGTCCGCTGTCTATAATTATTTTATTATGCTTTAAATACAGATTGTCATATATGGTGAAAAAAATAAAAGATCATGTTCATATTCGTTTGCCACTTATGGCTAATGAAATTGCTTTGTTTTTATCTGCCGGCTTTTTAAGTAAATGTATTAGTCTCGCATTAGTAAGTTCATTGGGTGAAAATTGGTCTTTGTTTAACCATTTTGGCTTTTACGAAGCTATATTATGTTTTATCGGGATTTGTTTACTTTCATTATTAAGTTTACATCCGATTGTTGGGATTTCTTTGATGAGTTCAGTTGTACCCGCTAATAATGTTGATAATACATTGTTAGCGTTTGTTGCTCTCAGTGCTTGGGCTGTGGGTACAGCAATTAGTCCAATGTCTGGTGTTAATTTATCTATTTCTGGTAAGTATGGTGTAGATAATTTTGAATTAGCACGCTCGAATTGGTTCTATGGAGCAATGATGGCTTTTATTATATCTTTTTTAATATTTATACTTACTATTTATTAAAGTTAAGGAGTATGGATTGAAAAGAATAAAAAATTCAATTTGGAAGTAGAGGGCTTTTGAATATTTTTTTAAGTTTATCTCTTTAGATATTTTCTAACTTCTATAGAGGGCTATTAACATTCCTAATTTTTAATGCTAATGAGAGTCTAGTGAAACATCATAAACACATAAATCTAGATGGATAATCGCTGACTAAATACTTTTAAATTTGAAAACCTACATGAAGCTCTCTGTCAGTGAGCTTTCAGTTGTTGACTATGCTCTTTATTAATTGTCAGTTTGTTCTATGCATTAGGCCAAAGGCCTCTGTTTTATTTACCATTGCAATATCCAAGTACTGTTTGATTACTCGCCCAATGTTCAAAGTGTTTATACGAGACATCACGCTACTATCAAGCGTTAGGAGAAAGTGATGTTTAATGTGATCGTAGTGAGTTTATTCTGACTGCTATGAATGAATCGTTAAGCTAAGCAATCTCTGTAGAGCAAAAAGCGCGAGTAAAAACAGCTTGTCAAATTCTCGACTTACTCCTGAATTCAAGTCCGAAGTGCGACACTTTTCATTTCAAGTAGCCAAACACATCTGTTTAAAGATTACTCAGTCTCCCTAAAATCAGGTCTTTTAAGGTTGTATTGAAAAACTATAAATACTAAAGCCGTCTTTAGCATTTCTCTACTTGAGTTTTGATCTGAAATTTATTACAACAAGGTCACCATTTTGAACGCTACTTAGTGATATTACTCCTATTTTAAGCGGACGTTTTTGCATTTAATCTGTTTTCATATTGTGACCAAGATAGACACATAAAAGAACTTTAATCCACATTTTTCAAATACCTAAACTTTTATTATTTTATTGAAGGTCGGAGGTTCGAATCCTCTCGGACGCACCATTTTAATAATGGTCACTAACGCTATAAACTCCCCGTAATTACTGACTTTTAGAAAATTCCCACTTCGATTTTTTTTGGTCAATACAACTCATTTTTTCTTATGGGACAAAACTGGGACACCTTTTAAAAAACGTTTTATGAGGGCTCTTTCATGCGTCTACATTTCGTCTTTCAAAAAAATGAACTGTTTTGTCTAAAAACAGTTCATCGATTCAGTTTCTTAATTTCTTCATGCTTACCTCAAGACAAGATATGTCTAAGAGAATTTGTGCATTTAGTGTGTCTTCTCTTAGCTGTGAAAGAGAGGGCTTTAGACATGGCAACACTAACAAAAAGAATCGACAAGCACTGGCAAGCTAAAGTCAGAAAGAAGGGCTTTCCAACTGTTTCAAAAACATTTCCCACAAAAGCGGCAGCTCAAAATAGGCGTGTGAGATTTGTGGTATGGACCAATTTTACTTGACCACTATGTACACCCCCACATTACTGTGGGGATGATCGTATGTATTAATCGTAAATTAGGCTGGGTAGCCACAGTGAGAGCGGTACAAGGACGACCACAATAAATAGGCGTAGGAGGTCGGCGATCCAAAAAGGTAGTACTCCCTTAAAAATGGTGCCTGTACGAACATCTTTGATGATACTGCTTAGTACAAAGACATTCATTCCAACGGGTGGAGTGATCAAGCTAATTTCAACCACAATCACCGCTACTATACCAAACCAAACCAGGCTGTAGCCTAGTTCCGCAACGATTGGAAAAAACACTGGAATGGTCAGTAAAAGCATTGAAAAGCTTTCTAGTACCATGCCAAGAATGATGTAAATCATTAAAATGACGAAAATGACCATGATTGGTGCGACGTCCATCGATAAAACAAAGTCGACCATCATACTGGGTAGTCCAGCGCGGTTAATAAAGTCAGAAAAAATCAACGCACCAATAATAATAACAAACAAAGTGGCGGAAGTGCGCGCACTGTCTGCTAATGTCTTGAAGAGGGACGATAAGCTAAGGCTGCGGCGTAAAAGAGCAATAATAAATGCACCACCTGCGCCAATTCCTGCTGCTTCTGTTGGTGTAAAAACACCTAAATAAATACCACCCATAACCAGAATGAACAAGCCCAGTATGTCTCGTACGCCTTTTAGAGCGTGTAAGCGCTCGCGCCAGTTCATACGCTCTGCACTAGGGCCGGCTTTTGGATCGCGCCAAACGGTATATTTAACCGCACCAAGGTATAAAACAATTCCCAAGATTCCAGGAATAAGCCCAGCAGCAAAGAGTTCACGGATACTGGTTTCTGTTAATAAGCCATAAACAATTAACATGACACTGGGAGGAATTAAAATACCTAGTGTACCGCCTGCTGCAATGGAAGCCGTTGCTAGGGCGTCGCTATAGCCATATTTTCTCATGGGAGGCATGGACACTTTTGCCATGGTAGCCGCAGTGGCGAGGCTAGAGCCGCTTACTGCAGAAAAGCCACCACAGGCAACGATGGTAGCCATAGCAAGGCCCCCTTTTCTATGGCACAAAAAAGCATAAGATGCGTTGTATAGCTCTTTCGAAAGTCCAGATCGAGTGATTAAATTACCCATCAAAATAAATAAGGGAATAATGGATAGGCCATAATCTTGGGCTGTAGCAATAATGCGGTTAGAAGCCATAGAAAGAGGGATTTTCCAACGAAAGCTATCTATGTTGTCCCAAGTGAGTCCATTTAAAACAGCAAAACCAAAGAATCCTACTACTCCCATCGAGAAAGCAATTGGAATTCTAAATATCATGATCATGATCAAAAGAACGGCGAAACCGGTTAATATCAACGTCATTTTTCTTCTCCTGAGATGGCCGATTTAAAGACTGACATCACAAAATAAAGAAGGGCGCTGATACCTGTAAGCCAGCTTAAAATAGCGATGTATTGAATTAAAAAGCCAACTTCAATATGTAAAAAGTCCGTTGTAATATGTCTCTTTATCATTCGAGCTCCTAACGCCCATATTCTAAAAGACACAAAATACAGTGATGAAAAAATAACAAGAGCGGACACTAGAGATAATATGCGTAATACAGAATCTTTAATAAAGATGTCAATCAAATCGACTACAATGTGTGCGCCACGCCAGGTGACAACAGGCATAACAGAGAAAATGACGATAGCTAGGCCAATCTCAGTTAATTCGGTAGCTCCAAGTACGGGAGAGTTTAAAAAGTAGCGACCAACGACATCGATACAAGTGAGGACCATAAGAGCAAATAGCGTACTCGCGGCTATCAGTTCAAAGAAGAAGGCCAACCATTTCATTGGCCCTCTATCCTCATAGTTTGCGTTTAACCATGAGATAAACGACATATTAGAGCGCTCCAGCGTCTTTTTGTTGCTCTTTGGCATAAGAATGAGCTTCAGCTCTTAGCATGTCTAATGCCGCTTTTGCGTCAACTTTTTTGTCTTTGACGGACTCAAGCCACTGTTTGTCTAAACCGGCTGTTTTTTCAGCGTAAGACAAGGTGATTGGGTGATCTTTATCCAGTACTACGACTTTTCCACCATTTTCTTCAGCAAATTTTTTGGCTGCAATGTCAGCTTTATCCCAAGCTGCGCCTGCCATGGTAGACAAGCGTTCACCTGATACACTGCGAATAGCATTGGCGTCTTTTTCGCTCAAAGAGTCCATAAAATCAGGGTTAATGAACATCACAAAACTACCCATGTACATACCCGTTGGCAGGGCCGTAACGTAAGGCGCTACTTCATATAAGCGCTGAGCTTGTTGTTCGGTCATTGGCATAAACACACCATCTACCACGCCGGTTTGCATCAGTTCATATACTTTGTTGCCAGGTGCGGCAACAGGAATGACTTCTAAACGCTTGCCAATTTCGGCTTGTATGCCACCACCAATGCGGATTTTTTTGCCCTTTAAATCATCAAGGCTATTAACCGGAAAGCTTGTTTGCATAACGCCTGCTCCATGAGTGAACAAGGCAAGAAGCTCTAATCCATCATGTTCGTTAGCTTTTTTGAGGTATTTTTCATATGTACGCCAGTGAGCAGCGGAAGCCGCTTCAGCATTAACGCCTAGCCCTGGTAGCTCGACTATTTCCTGCAGTTTAAAACGGCCAGGAATAAAGCCATGAAAACTAAAGGCAGCATCCGATACGCCATCTTCAACGATATCAAAAAGTTGACCTGGGTTATTAGAACTGTACTCAATGTTAACGGTAACACGACCTTCAGTCGCTTCTTCAACCCACTTAGCCCATGTTGGCCACACAACAGCGTTTTGTGCGTGAGTAGGTGGCAGCCATGTGCTGACGTTAAGCACTGTTTGGGCAGAGGCTAGTGTACTGAATCCCGCTAAAACGGTACTGGCTAATACGAGAGAACGCATGGTGTTAAACATAATGGCTTTTTCCTATTTTATTGTTGTTTTGATTGTTGGCATGTACTTAAAGTTTTATGGTTATTTTTCCTGATGCTCGGGAGCAGCAGGTCATCATTTTTTGGTTGCTTTGTTTTTCTTTTGCGCTAAGAACATGGTCACGATGGTCTATCTCATCTCCTTCTACGACAAGTACCTCACAGCTTCCGCAAAGTCCTTCTGCACAATCGTTCGGTACATCAATGTCATTATTTAATAACACCTCCAAGAGCGTTTTATCTCGGGGGACGGAATAGGTTTTGCCGGTATCCATCAACTCAACCTCAAAAGCGTTTTCTTTTTCGGGGTCCAAGGTTTTGCTTTCTGAGGTGAAAAGCTCAGAGCTAAATGCAAGATCATAGCGCTCTGCTAACATTTGAATCTCATTGATCATTGATTCTGGGCCGCAGGAATAGATGTGTGTCTTTGGCGGCTGCACTTTTAATAAAGTCTCTAAATCGATGCGATTTCCTTCACTTGAAATATAAAGTTCGGGCGCTTGTGCAAATTTTTCTAATTGATTGATATACACCATGCTTTGTCGCATCTGACCACAGTACAGAAGCCTGAACGCCTTATTTTCGTGCTTAAGCTGTTCGGCCATAGATAGCATAGGAGTAATCCCGATACCGCCAGCAATAAGTAGAACGGGTTGTGTATGTGGTTTTAATGGGAAAAAATTCTTAGGGCCTTGAATTGATAGTCGATCGCCGACACTCAAATGATGGTGGATCCAAGCTGAGCCGCCATTACCGTGTGTTTCCTGTTTAACCAATATTGTGTAATGGTTAGCGTTTAGGCTTGGGCAAAGTGAGTATTTTCTTTTTAAACCGTTTGGCAGGTGGAGCTCAATGTGTGCTCCTGGTGTCCAACGAGGAAATGCTAAGGTGTCATCCTCTGAAGCCAGAATGATTTCCTTGATGTCTGTGGCGATGGTATTAATAGCCACGACTCTAGCTGGTCGCACAATGGTGCGTTTGTCTGGGTTGCCAATCGGAAAAGTACGTGATGTTTTTTCCGTACCTTGGGCCGCCTTTGGGTTCCACTCTACCCACAGTGCTTCAGGCCCATGAAACGAGGTGTTGGGGGTGGCTGTAAAGGTTTGCTCGGATAGCGTCATATCAGGTATGCGACGTGTCAGCTCTTCAATAAACGCACACATTTCCAAACGACCGATATTGCGCCCTAAACACTGATGTGCACCATAGCCAAAAGATAAGTGTTCGCTGGCGTTGTCACGTAAGATGTCAAGCTCTTCAGGGTTTTCAAATTGTTCAGGATCACGGTTGGCAGCGGCCATTACAAGGAATAGCTTATCCCCTTTGGCAATGTCTACGCCATTTATTTGTACGTTTTCGGTCGCCTCACGACGCCATGACACAATAGGACCTGCATAGCGCAAACACTCTTCAACAGCCGATGGGATAAGCTGCGGCTGGTGGTGCAGTTTTTGCCAAAGCTTTGGTGTGGATAAAAGGTGTTTTATAGCGTTGGCAGTCGCGGTGGCAGTGGTTTCATGAGCGGCTACCAAAATGGCCATCATCATAGAGTGCAGGTAGTTGTCTGTCACAACGCGAGGGTTGCTTTGATTTTTGCGAATCATGTCATACATCCAGCCGCTTTGACCTTCTGTATTTTGTTTCATGCGTTCTAGTACTTCACCAGAGTAGTGCCAAAATTTGCCCACATTGGTGGCCACGTGTTTTTGTTCTTCGAGTGAAGGGCGTCCCCAGGTGTTAACCTTGTGTGCCACACCGAACTGCTGCAATACCGAAATATCATCGTCAGGGACACCTAAAAATTTTAGGGCAACAATCACCGGAATGTCCCACAAAAGTGTGGCCATTAGGTCTACTTTGCCAAGGCCGATAAATTCATCGACTTTGTTGGTGACTAAAGCTTTGGTAAGTTCGCGTAGCCCTTCAAGTTTGGAGGAATCAAATGCTTCCAGTAGCTCACGGCGGCGTTCCATGTGAATTGGTTCGTCTTCATTGACTAACGTACGGTTCATACCATAATCGTAAGATTGTAAAATCTCAGTTGTTTCTTGGGTGTCTGGGGTGAATTTTTCCAACACATTACGAGCTGAAAAAACGACAGGATCACGGAATATTTCACGAATGTCTTCATAGCGTGTCACCACCCAATAATTCATTTCTTCAGAGAAAAATATAGGTTTTTCTTCACGAAATGATTGTAAAGCGGTAGCAGGGCAGTGCTGAAATTCTGGCCCAAACATATCAAATTTTTGCGCCTTTTCGTTAAGCTCAGCTGAAGCATGAAATGGGCATTTTGATGCTGAAGACGTGTTCATAATATCGTGCTCCTATCATTTTTATTATTTTGTGCTTTTTTACTTAGTTGCTTTAGCCTTCAAACTCTTCGGCGTGTAAAAACTTGGTATGTTCAGGAGCACGCTTAGTTTTTGTCCACTCGTTGAGCATATCGTGTTTCATTTCTTCAGTTATCTGGGCGATCTTTGCTTCTGCAGCTGGATCATCGTAAGCCAATTCAATACGATGGCCATTGGGATCAAAAAAGTAAATTGAATGAAAGAGCCCATGATTTACGATGCCAAGTACGTCGACGCTATTTTCTTCAAGGTGTGCTTTTGCAATTTCCAATGTGTCGCGATCTTTAACGCGAAGGGCGATGTGTTGCACCCACGCTGGGGTGTTTTTGTCACTACCCA
This sequence comes from uncultured Marinomonas sp., assembly GCA_963975045.1. Lineage (GTDB taxonomy): Bacteria > Pseudomonadota > Gammaproteobacteria > Pseudomonadales > Marinomonadaceae > Marinomonas. Next base: position 20,096 of record CAXBGJ010000009.1, read on the forward strand.
TTTTAGGTTGTGTAGGCAACTCAAAAAAAGCCAATACGTTGCCATTACCCGCATCTAAAAAAACGTGCATGTAAGGGTCTGGCTCTTTGGTCGAAGGTACATGGTTTTCAGCAAAGGCGAGGGTGAAATTCATGTGAAGGTTTTTCTTGTACCAGTCCACTGTCTCTTTGGCATCGTGGCAGCGATATGCAACATGATGTATTTGTTCTATTTTAAATGTCATGAGAGTTTCCTTTGATTGGTTAAGCCATGTCAGGTTGTTGTTCAGGTGCAGCTTGTATAAAAGCTGGATGATCCTTGCAATGCTTATAGACGGACTCAATATGTGGATAGGAATCAAGGCTCATATTGAAGCGTTTGGCATTGTAAACTTGCGGAACAAGGCAACAATCGGCCAAGCTTGGCGTGTCACCAAAGCAAAACTTACCCGGTTGTTTTACTAAGACTTTTTCCAGTGCATCAAAGCCTACAGTGATCCAATGTATGTACCATTGCTGGCGTTGCGTATCATCAACATTAAATGATTGGTTTAAGTATTGCAGTACTCGTAAATTATTAAGAGGGTGTACATCACACGCAATCATCTGGCTAATAGCGCGCACTTGAGCACGCTCCTCAGGATTATCTGGTAGAAGTGATATCGTATCGGGGTACGCTTCTTCAAGATACTCAATAATTGCCAATGATTGAGATAGTACAGTCTGTTTATCCACCAGCGTTGGCAAGAGTTTCATAGGATTCAAAGATGCATAGTGGCTACTGTGTTGTTCTCCACCATTGTTTAGCAAATGAACAGGAATATACTCATACGGCATTGCTTTGAGGTTCAAAGCAATGCGCACTCTGTATGCCGCTGAGCTTCTAAAATAACTGTAAAGCTGAATCATGATCTTGCCTTAAAAGTTAAAATTGTGAGCAGGAAGGACTTTTCCTCGTACTTCACCAAAACCTACTCGTACGTTATCTTTTTGCGCGTAACCTCGCATAACGATACTGTCACCATCTTCAATAAAGTGGCGTGATTCGCCATTTTTTAGCGTTAACGCTTCAGACATATTCCAAGTCAGTTCGAGTAAGCTACCGCGACTGTCTTTTTCTTTACCTGAAATGGTGCCAGAGCCTAACAAGTCGCCCACTTGCATGTTGCAGCCACTGATTGCATGGTGAGTCAGTTGCTGAGCCATGGTCCAGTACATGTATTTGAAGTTGGTTTTACTGATCACCGTTTCTTCACCCGCCACATCAAACGACACTTCAAGATTGATGTCATAGTTGTTATCGCGTGTTTCGCGTAGGTAAGGTAGAGGAAGAGGTTCTTGTTTAGGCGCAGGGCATCGAAACAGTTCTAATGCGTCGAGTGTTACTACCCATGGTGATATAGAAGAGCCAAAAGTTTTGGAGTTAAAAGGCCCTAGCGGTATGTATTCCCATTGTTGTATGTCACGCGCTGACCAATCATTGAGCAATACCATACCAAAGATATGCTTGTGGGCCTCTTCGACAGGAATCGGCTCACCTAGTGCGTTAGAACGGCCCACAATGAAGCCAGTTTCCAGTTCAAAATCCAGCTTTCGGCAGGGTGAGAAAATAGGGCGTTCTGCATCCGGTGCTTTAATTTGGCCACTCGGACGTACAATATCTGTGCCACTGACCACCACAGAACTAGCACGGCCATTGTAGCCTACAGGCAATTCAGTCCAGTTAGGCATCAGAGCGTTTTCTGGGCCTCGGAACATGCATCCAACGTTAAAGGCGTGCTCACGAGATGAGTAGAAATCCGTATAAGAAGGCACATGAATGGGTAAATGCATCTGCACTATTGCTTGCTCAATCAAGGCGCTAGCGCGTAAGGCTTGGTTGTCGCGCAGTTCAGGGTTGTCTGCATCTAATAGCGATTGTAGGCGAGCTCTGGTTTGTTGCCAAATAGCTTTACCAAGCGAGATAAAAGGGTTCAGCGTGTTGTGGTGAAAGACAGGCATTTCTGAGGTTGGTAAAAGACCAGCAGATTCGAGCTGGCTTAAGTCCAATATTTGATTCCCAATAGCCACCCCAACGCGTGGACTCAACGAATCACTGCTGAAAATCCCATAGGGCAAATTGTAGATAGAAAAATCACTATTTCTCTCGACAGGTACAAATGTTTTCTTCGTGTCCATAAGTCCTTAAACCCTTTTAAAGTTATTCTTTTGTGTATTTGTGTTGATGAAAAAATAGTAAAAGGTATATATTTATAAGACAAACAGATTTTATTGATATATATATAGGTAAATCTAATGAATGTAACATTAAGGCAATTACGAGCTTTTCTGGCGGTACATCAAGAGGGGAGTTTTACCAAAGCAGCAGACACTTTACATATTACCCAATCGGCCTTGAGTAGTATTATCAAGGAATTAGAGTCAAACTTAGAACTTGGGTTGTTTGACCGTTCGACTAGAAAGCTTGAAACCTCTGAAGCAGGCCGAAATATTCTTCCAGCTGTTATTCGAATGCTTGATGAGATGGAAACACTAACTAACGAGGTTAAAGGCTTAAAAGAGCTCGATTATGGCAAGGTCAGAATAGCAGTTGCTCAGCAATTGGCGTCGGTTGAGCTGCCTAGAATCATTGCACTATACAACACCATGTATCCACAAGTGGAAGTCAGCATGATCGACTGCGGTGTGGAAAAAGTGCAAGATATTGTCAGCAGTGGCGAGGCCGATATTGGTATTGGACCAGAGCGTAAGTTGCAAGTGGCGCTGAGTAAACGCTTAATTTTTTCTCAACCATTTCATTTGGCCACCATGCCCACTCACCCCATCGCCACAGGCGGTAGCATCCGATGGAAAGACATCGCCCCTTTAGAGCTTATTACACTGCGTGGATCGTTTACTGATCTATTAGTAGAAAATTTAGTGCGCGACTCGGCCGACTATATTATCAGTCCAAAGCATCAGGTGAATTTTATGTCCACAGCGCTGAGTATGGTGAAAAACGGCCTAGGTGTGACTTTGTGTTTGCCTTATGCCTTTGAATCGGTTAAGCAGAGCGGGTTGGTGATGGTTCCTATTTGTGACCCCATTATTTACCGGAATTTTTATTTATACAGTTGTAAAAACCGTGAAAAACTACCAGCCGTACAAAAGTTCATTGATATCTATTTAAAACACATGCAGTTCGACAAAAAATGGGTGTAGCCTTTGTCTATCTTAAAGCGGTGCTTGGGGGGGTGATGATTTTGAGAGAATTTTGCTATTAAAATGTAGGTTCAATTTAAAGGAAAAGTGAGAGTTATGACTTTGACAAACGGTTTGGTGTATTTTGTGGCCGAGATTAGTTCATCAGTTACGCCTGACCTTGACGCGTGGTGTTCTTTATGAACATCACCCTTGCTTACAATGCTGCGAGGCGTTTTAGGCTTTACGGTATTGTGTGCTTTTTATCGAATTATGCACCGTACGCAGATTTTGCTGAAAATAGGCCTACTAAAACTTTAATTTAAAGGAGCATTTTTGTATTCAAGCTGTTTTCATATTGTGACCAAGATAGACACATAAAAGAACTTTAATCCACATTTATCAAACACCTAAAATTCTATTATTTTATTGATTTATAAGGTTTTATGTGGATTAATGGTGCATTAAGAATACTTGTGCAGTTCCCTCCGGAGGCGAAGGTCGGAGGTTCGAATCCTCTCGGGCGCACCATTTTAATAATGGTCACTAACTCTGTAACTCTCGTATTTACTGACTTTAAGAAAATTCCTACTTCGATTTTTTTGGTCAACACAACTCATTTTTTCTTATGGGACAAAACTGGGACACCTTTTAAAAAACTTTTAATGAGGGCTCTTTCATGCGTCTACATTTCGTCTTTCAAAAAAATGAACTGTTTTGTCTAAAAACAGTTCATCGATTCAGTTTCTTAATTTCTTCATGCTTACCTCAAGACAAGATATGTCTAAGAGAATTTGTGCATTTAGTGTGTCTTCTCTTAGCTGTGAAAGTGGACTTTCCAGAATTTGCTAGACTTTTATTTTAGTAAGATATGGGAAATCTACTAAGCTTAGTTTTAAAAGATCTGTCTAAATTATGAACAGTTATATTATTGAGGCTCGAAAACATAAAATATTATTGTCTCATGACAGAGAAGTATTCGCATGTTCCCTAGTATTATATCTAGTCATGCATTAGATATTTTAAGAAAGATTAGAGATCGCAGGATAACTCTGCTTCTAACAGAACTGTATTAAGTTTTAGGTTGATGGTGAACTTTCTGTACTCATTTATACCATGAAAGTATTGATGTTAAATAAGCACAGAACGTCTATGGGCTAAATTAAACGACTGAGAATTTTTTTGAAAAAGCCTCTAATTGTTCAGTAAGCGTCTGAATTTGTTCTTCTTTAACCTGAGATACGCAAGCTCGTGCTCCATTTACATACTCTGAACCGGTATTCGCTAGCGAGAGTGCACTAATACCAAAACTAATAAGGTTTTTTAATAAAGCATCGCCATCCATATTGGGGTAAGAAATAGTAAAATAAAATCCATCACTTAAAGGGGTGCCATTATCTTCTGCATAAATAAGCTCAAAACCATTATCTAAGAATAACTTTTTCATTATTTTAGCGCGTTTTGCATAAATCTTAGTTAAGTTAAGAAAGGGTAATGTATTGTCATTTGCTGCTTTTAACATCGCAGCTAGGCCATACTGTGTCGAGTGTGTTACACCAGATGACAAACCATGCAAAGCACCAAAGGTAATGGCTTTACCATATTGAGTCTGTCCGTAATATTCTTTTAAGAGGCTAAATTCACGTTGATACAATGTATTGGATATGACCATACTTCCGATGCGTTGCCCTGCATAACTAAAGACTTTCGAACTTGATATCAACAAAACATAGTTATCAGTGTGTTTGCCAATTGTTGGCTGATAAGGAGGATGACCAGGTATAGAGTAATCTGCTCTATAGTCCATACCAAAATAAGCTAAGTCTTCAATGACAATAACATCATATTTATCCGCTATTTCCGCTATGCTGGCGAGTTCTTCATCATTAAAGCAGATCCAAGCAGGGTTGTTCGGATTTGAATACAATAAAGTAGTGTATTTTCCAGTTCCTAAATGCTTCTCTAGCGCTGCTTTAAGTTTAGATCCACGGTGTTCATATACATCAAAGCTTCCCCATGATTGGCCAATCATGTCAAGCTGACGCTTTTGATTAGGAAAGCCAGGGTCAATAAATAAGGTGCCGCCTTGTGAGCGGATTCGGTTGGCAACTAAAAACGTTGCCAATGCACCTTGAGCAGAGCCAACCGTTGGGAAACAGTTGGTTTTATCCACACTGATGTCTAGAAACATAGAGCAGAATCGACTAATTTCTTTTTTCAGCTCTGGAATCCCCTCTATCATTGGGTATTTAGAAGCCACACCACGATGTAATGCATCGATTTCTGCTTCTATTCCAATCTGGGGAGCAGGTAATCCAGGTACTCCCATTTCCATTCGAATATATTTTTGTCCTGACTCCTGTTCGATTTCATTAATTAGCGTGACTAACTGTCTAATCGAAGCTTTTGCTAAAGAGGTGATGTTCGACGACTTCATTTTTTTCGTGATAATGTCAGAATCTATAATGCCATTACTATTGATCATATAAATAGTCCTTATTTAATTTTCAGAGGATTTTAATTAAATTATTTTAAGGTTATATATTTATTTTTTATGACGAATAGGGCTGCATAAAATATTAAATATATTAATTAAACTTGTAAAAAATAGTTTGATTAATATCTAATATATATTACAGGTTGTTCTAGCTACAAACGGTAAAAACAGATGATTTTATGATATTTTTACATGTGAGAAATCAAAATGAGATTTTAACGAAGGTGGAGAAGGCATGGTATTGTAGAATGAGTCTTAAAAAGACTAAAAAAATTAGTGTGTGGAAAATGGTTGATAGGACTTCCCTGGTTTTGTTAGACAAAAGTAGGGGGATTTACGATTTAACCGATTTTTAACGTTTTTCGGTGTTTCGTGAAGCTCACAGCTAAGTAGAAATGCTTGATTAAGTCGGGTGGAGTGCCGTTAATCCTGCCAATATTTATTCTTTTTTGTTTTACCTATGCCTGGGTTTAAGCTGTTAGTTGGATCCATTTTTTTATAAAAGCGTTCTAATCCTTCTTTAGCCTTATAAAGTTGTCCTACATTATGCTCTGCAGGGTATTCAGCCCCTTTTTTATCAAAAAAGGCCAGTAACTGATTTTTCACTTCATCCGTGTCTACACCAATTTTTAAAATGTAGTCTTGGTGCATAACGTGGCACATAAAGTGTCCATTGTATAATTTAGCTTCAAAAAGTTTATCTAGTTCTGGAGGGAGTTTTTCAAACCACTCAGTTTCATTTCGGCGTAATGCGATATCAAGAGCCATAATGTCACCAGATTTAGGGTTTAAGGCGTGGTATCTTTTTGCGGCTCCTCCAGCGACAAATCTATTTAAAAAAGCTTTTTTTCCTTCGACCTCACTGCATTCTAAATAGTCACCTTCATGGTTTTGGAAAAATACACTAAGGTACTTCTGAGCTTCTTCGACACCATCATCGGACATGTGAAGCATCAGATGATGTTCATATCGATCTCGATAATGTCGTATTCTCTTGGGTAAATGATTTGGAAATAAAGCGGCAGTTGTTTGTAGTATTCGATCTGAAATATGTAGAGGAAGAAAAGACCATTGTGAAAAAAAACGGTCAATATTATTTTTTAATGAAAAAAGTTTAGGCATTATTTCACTGCCTAATTTATGTATTACTAAAAATGAATCTTTTCCATATTTATCACATACATCAAAGTAATTACGATGTATGTACTCAGCAGAAACGGGTAAGTTTTTGAAGTTACTTAGAATGTCTCGTCGTAGACTTGTTAATGTTTCTGTTTTGTTGCTACCAATGTAATAAACTTGCTCTTTTTTTTGCTTAGGAAAGGTGTCTAATCGAACAGCAAAAACAATAAGTTTCCCAGCACAACCTGATGCTTCGAAGAGAAGTCTTGGGTCGTTATTAAATCGTGACGGTGTGTTTGAATTTATATCACGCACACGTTTTTGATATTCATTATCGCTTGCAGAGCAAGAAGGATGTTTTATATCGTCTTCTGTGTATGTGTTATTTTCAAGGGAAAGTAATATTTCTTCTGGATTTTTACCTAAATTAATACCGAGATGATTGATTAAGTTTAGATTTTGATTTTCATCTATTTGAGCATACAAAGACATTTCAGTATAAGCTGGACCTCGTTGAAGTAAGGAACCGCCTGAATTATTACAAACACCGCCTATTATAGACGCTCCAATACAAGATGAGCCGATAACCGAATGTGGTTCACGATTATATTTTTTCAGTTTATTTTCTAGTTCATATAAACAACTCCCTGGAAATGATATTACTTGTTTCCCATTGTTTATGATTTGTATCGTTTTTATTTTTACCGTGCTTATAAGAACAGTATCACGATCGTATTCACCATATGGTGTAGAGCCACCTGTTAAGCCTGTGTTCGCAGCTTGCATAATCATAATGACATCAAATTGCACGCATGTTTTAGCTACTTTCCAAAGCTCAGTAAGGCTGTTAGGGATGATAACAGCTAAAGTTTTTCCCTCTCCAAAACGAAAGCCTTTATAGTAGTTGGCGGTTTTTTTTATATCTGTTATTACACTTTTTTTATTCACTATTTCAATGATTTCATTTAAGAAATCATTAGATGCTGACTTTTTTAGTTTCATAAACCTAATGATTCCTTAAAATGAAATACATCGCTCGAATTTTATAAAAAATACGAGAGATTTTTTATTTAGCTTTCGACGCTTCTACTGCGGCTAGGAACTCATCTAGTAGGTCCTGACCAAGTTCTTTTCCTTGAGCGTTGATCACTGTTCTAGCGGATGCTCTCATTTTTTCCAATTCTTCAGGAGCAATGCTATTCACTTCCATTTTAGTTTTTAGATAAGCTAAAGATTTTTCAGCTTGTTCTCTACTGTCTTTCCTTTCTGATGTTCGAGATGTAACCGCTGCCTTTTTAATAATGGTTTTTTCATCGTCACTTAGCTTATCCCAGAAAGGTTTACTAATTAACATAACCCAAGGGCTATAAACATGATGTGTTTGGCTAAGGTACTGTTGGACCTCGTAAAACTTGCTAGATTGAATGGTGCTATATGGGTTTTCTTGGCCATCTACAGCACCCGTTTCTAAGGCTGTAAATAACTCTGAAAATGCCATTGGAATTGCATTGGCACCCATGTCATTAAAAAGTTCAAGGTACATAGGATTTTGCATAACGCGTAATTTCACACCATCAAGGTCATCCATTGTTTTGATCGGACGCTTTGAATTGGTTAAATCACGAAAGCCATTTTCCCAATAAACTAGACCAACAACACCATGATCCTCTAAGCCGTCGAGTAAGCCTTGTCCAAATTTTCCATCTAAAACGTCGTCGGCTTGAGAGGCATCATCAAACATGAAAGGCAAATCCCAAATAGCAAAGCGTTTATCGATACCAATTAATGATGATGTTGCTGTAATCATCATTTCTTGAGCTCCGCCTATTAGCGCATTTTGCATTTGGTTTTCGTTTCCTAATAAAGCATTAGCAAAACCTTTAACTTTAAATTTACCATCAGACAAACGACTAACTTCTTGTTTGAATGTCTCTACTGCACGGCCTTGTTTACTATCTTCGTTTAAACCATAACCAAACCGAATGATTCGAGAACTAACATCCTGAGCACTGGCACTAATAGATCCAATTGTTAGGGTGGTTCCAATAGTGATAGCTAAAAGAGATTTTAACGAGTTATTTAATATTTTTATTTTTTTCATTTCATTTTCCTTTTCTGGGTTTAGTAAAACAGTTTCGCTGGGACAGTTACAATTTCAGGGAATATTACGAATAATATTATTATAAATATATAGGTAAATAAGAAAGGTAGAATGCCTTTCGTTATTTTTTCTAAAGGTTCTCTTGCAACACTTGATACAACACTTAATACCGTTCCAACAGGAGGGGTTATTAATCCAACACAACCTACCATAATAAACATCACACCAAAATAAATAGGATCTATTCCTGCTTTAATAACTAACGGTATGGTAACAGGTGCAAGAATTAATATTGTTGGTGTTAAATCCATTACCATGCCAATGAATATCATTACGATAACAATGGTGGCCATTAATGTTCTAGGGCTGTCCATTATTGGCTCTAGTAAGCTAATGAGCTCTGCTGGTAAATCAGCCAGAGTCACCATATAGGATGAAACAATAGCGGCAGCACAAAGGAACATAACAATGCTTGTTGTATAAGCTGCTTGAATGAACAAAGGAATTAGATCTGGTATTTTTATTTCACGATAAACAAAAAGACTAATAATCATTGCATAGCCTGCCGCAATGACAGCCGCTTCGGTTGGTGTAAAAAGACCGCCACGTAACCCACCAATGATGATGACAGGCATAAGCAAAGCAAAGAATCCATCTTTGGTGACTTTTAGCCTGGTTTTGAAGCTTTGACGAGGCTGAGGCTCAACATCGATTGATCTCATGCTCCATTTCCAAGCTAACACCAAGCCAAGACCCATGATGATGCCTGGCACAATACCAGCCATAAAAAGCTTGCTGATAGATTGGTTCGCAGTGACACCAAAAATGATGAAAGGCATACTGGGTGGGATAATAGGGGCAATGATCCCACCAGCGGCAATGAGTCCTGCTGAACGACCAATGGGATAGCCATTGTTCCTCATCATTGGTAGTAGTAGTGTTGCTAAAGCGGCAGTGTCAGCGATGGCAGACCCTGACAGACTCGCTAAAATAACCGCGGCAATTATAGCAACGTAACCAAGCCCACCTCTTCGATGACCAACACAACTTATTGCAAGATTGATGATGCGTTTTGATATACCTCCAGCATTCATTATTTCACCGGCAAGGATGAAAAAAGGCACAGCCATCAGAGGAAAACTGTCAGCACCATTAATAAGATTTTGAGCAATTAACTGGGCATCAAAAAAATCAAGGTGCCACATTAATGTAATGCCAGTTAATACAAGCGCAAATGCTATCGGCATGCCTAAAAACATGAAGCCAGTCAGACTTAATAAAAATATACCTAAGGCCATTAGTCATTTTCCTTAACTTGGTCTGAATTTGATTTTATTTCTCCAGGGATATGGGATTTATTATTTTTAGAAATAATAAAAAACAAATTCCTTAGGATATAAAATCCCATGCCGACGGATGCAAAAAGACCAGTTGAATACAGGATTGCGAGAGGGTATTTCATTACCGTTGAGTTTATATTTAAACCAATATTATATTGTCTTAAACTTCCTTCTAAGAAGAGGTATAAGGCATAAAGCATAAGGCAATGACTCAATATTGCACATGCGGTTCTTAATGTGGCAGGGATTTTCCTCTGGATTAGGTCAAAACCAATATGTGAGTTTCGACCAACAGCCAGCGTAGACCCCATAAATATGAGCCAGACAAACAAAAGACGAGATAGTTCTTCAGATGCGGCAATGCCAGAGCCAAACAAATATCTTAGTATGACATTTATGAATACCGCGGAAAACATGACGGCCAAAGCTAAAGCCATCATATATTCAATGGTTTTTTCAAATTTCTTGATTATATAATCCATTTTTTTACCATTATTATTGTATTTTAAAAATGTATTTATTAATGGGAATGTCTAGGTGGCTTATCCTTTGATATTACTTTTAGATGTAATGTGGCAGGTTCGAGGCAGCCACCAGTTGAGAGCTGACCAACAAGTTGTCGGTACATTTCTTGCCATGGCGTTTGAGATGCAGGAAAGTTTGGAACCCATTCTGCGCGACGTTTAGCCATTTCATCATCATCAATTAGAAGATTGACTGAACGATTATTGAGATCTACTAGAAGTTTGTCATTGGTACGAAGTAGCGCAATACCACCACCAACAGCGGCTTCAGGAGACATGTTTAGAATAGAGGGGCTGGCAGAGGTACCACTTTGGCGACCATCTCCTAGGCAAGGTAAGGAGGTGACACCTTTTTTCATTAATTCTGAAGGCGGATCCATATTGACGACCTCGGCACTACCTGGATAACCAACTGTGCCTGCTCCACGAATAACTAAAATACATTTTTCATCAATGTTTAATTCTGGATCTTCTATACGAGCATGGTAGTCCTCAGGGCCTTCGAATACGATTGCTCGGGCTTCAAAAGAATTTTCTGCACCAGGTTCTGATAAATAGGTTTTCTTAAAGGCGTCACCGACTACTGACATCTTCATAATGGCACTGTCAAAAAAGTTACCGCTAAGGACAATAAAACCAGCACGATGTTTTAATGGTGATGCACACTCATAAATCACATCAGAATTGTGAGTTTGGCTAGCTATTGCAATTTCACCGATCGTTTTACCGCTGACTGTTTTACAGTTTTCATGAAGGAAACCTGATTTTTGTAGCTCATGTAAAACGGCTGGAACACCGCCTGCACGATGAAAGCCCTCTCCGAGGTGTTTGCCGGCTGGCATGCAGTTAACGATTAGAGGAATGTCTTCTCCAACTTCCTGCCAATCATGTAGAGATAGATCAATGCCCATATGACGAGCAATTGCGATTAAATGCGGTGGGCAGTTTGTCGATGCACCAAGTGCTGAGGCAACAGCGATAGCGTTATGAAATGATTCTTTTGTCATTATTTCTGATGGGCGAACGTCATTAAGAACAAGTTCACATATTCGCTTGCCTGTTGCATAAGCCATTTGGCCCCGCTCTCGATAAGGCGCAGGAATACTGGCGCAACCTGGTAATGACATACCTAATGCTTCAGCCAAGGCGTTCATGGACAAAGCGGTGCCCATTGTATTGCAGTGGCCAATAGATGGAGAGGCTGCGGTCGTCATTTCCATAAAACCTTCGTAATCAATTTTGCCTGTTGCAAGCAGTTTACGAGAGCTCCAAATAACGGTACCCGAACCGATTAATTCTCCTTTATGATGGCCGTCAAGCATAGGGCCACCAGATAATACGATCGAAGGTAGGTCTGTTGTGGCTGCTGCCATTAAGCAAGCAGGCGTAGTTTTATCACACCCTGTGGTGAGCACGACGCCATCCAATGGGTAGCCATGCAGTATTTCTACTAGTCCTAGATAGGCTAAGTTTCTATCTAGTGCGGCAGTAGGGCGACGGCTTTGTTCTGCAATGGGGTGTACTGGGAACTCCATCGGAATACCACCAGCATCACGAATACCATCTTTGACTCTTTGAGCGAGCTGGACATGATGGCGGTTGCAAGGTGTGAGATCACTACCTGTCTGTGCAATGCCTATAATAGGACGACCCGATTGAAGCTCTTCACGAGTAATACCTTGGTTCATGTAGCGTTCTACATACAAAGCAGTCATGTCTGCATGACTAGGATCATCAAACCACTGCTGGCTTCGTAAGTGAAGTTTGTTTTTATTATCCATTTGACTGTCTCTTTATTTTTTTAGTAAACCGCGATGAGTTAGGTTGCTGAAAAGTGAGCTAATCCCAAACTCCCAAGGTTTTGCACTGTTGCTATGGGTGACGGTGTTGTAGAGCGTGCCAAGTTTTGGGGAGCTAATCATTACCGAGTCACCTAGCTTATGTGTAAAACCTGAGCCAATATGATCACGATCTTGAGTTGGTGAGAATAAGGTGCCCAAAAATAATAAAAAACCATCAGGATATTGATGATTTTCGTTAATGGTTTGGTTCACAAGATTTAAAGGTGAGCGACTAATTTTAATCATTGAAGACAGGCCTTGTAGAACATAGCCATCTTCGCCTTCTACTTTCAACGTCACATCACAGGAATGAACATCTTCTAAGCTAAAATTATCGTCAAAAAGGCGAATGAAAGGGCCTATTGCACAAGAGGCATTATTGTCTTTGGCTTTACTTAGAAGAAGCGCGCTGCGACCTTCAAAATCGCGTAAGTTAACATCGTTGCCTAATGTCGCTCCTTGTATTTTTCCTTTACTGTTTACCGCTAAAACAATTTCAGGCTCTGGATTATTCCATTCTGATTTTGGGTGGATCCCAATAGGGTTACCACTACCAATGGCAGATAAAACTGGCGCCTTGGTGAAAATTTCAGCGTCTGGTCCGATTCCTACTTCTAAATATTGAGACCACATGCCTTTTTCAATCAATAGCTTTTTAAGCTGAGCCGCTTGTTCTGATCCAGGTTGAATCGCGCTAAGATTATTGCCAATCACTTCTTGCACTGACGCTCGTATAGCGTCAGCTTTTGCAGGGTTACCACCCGCTTGCTCTTCGATAACACGTTCAATCATGCTGGAGGCAAAAGTGACTCCCGCGGCTTTAATCACTTGAAGATCCGCAGGCGCTAGTAGGTAAGGCTGGTTTGGGTCAGGTGTTTCGTGAGTATTTTCTAACAGCGCATCAAGGCTACATAACAGAGTCCCTGAAATGTCATTAAGCTGATCTAAAGGGTTATCTGTTTCTAAAAACTCACTCAAAGTCGAAAAATGCGCAGATAAATCGAAAACATTTCCATCGCGTATGGTGACTAAAGAAGGCCCTGAGTAATTACCAGGAACCCACGCGCGGCCAATTAGCGTTGATTGGAAAGCGTCAGTAGGTAGCGTATTTTTTTTTGTAAGCCTGATCGACATAATTTCTATTTCCTTTTCTAATTAAATCTACATTAAGATGGCATACTGATAAAATCCAATGAGATGTTGTTACCATATGATAACTAGGGGTTATCAATAAAAAAGGATCTATATTATGTCTAATTTTTCAATGACCACTTTTTGTAACTGGATAAAATTCCGGCACTTATTTTTATTAGACTCACTTGGTAAAACAAAGAATATGCATGTGACGGCTCAGCATATGAATTTGAGTCAACCTGCTGTGAGTAAAATGCTGAAAGAAATTGAGAGTTTGTTTGGCTTTGACATCTTTGAGCGACAACCACGAAGCATGATTCCAACGACGCTAGGGGAGCACGTTATAATATATGCCCATACAACATTGAATGGTGCTGAGGGGTTTGTTGAGCAAATGAAAAGTTTGCATAACGGAGGACATGGCTATCTAAAAGTCGGTGGTATTTTTGCCGCAACCTCTGCCGTTTTGCCTGAAGCTATTTTGGAAATTAAGCAAAACTACCCTCTATTGAATGTGGAGGTTGTCGAGCAGACAAGTGGTAACTTGATGAAAATGCTTGAAGAAAAAACATTGGATCTAGCGATCGGTCGTTTCTCAGAGCAAGGTCAACAGCAAAATTTTGATTTTACACCTTTAGCGCCTGAAAATTTTTGTTTGGTGGTGAATTCGAGCCATCCATTAAGTGGAGGGGAAGCGGTGCCGCTAGACAAACTCTTTGAATGGCCTTGGTTGTTATACCCTAAAGGGACGCCGATCAGGAATAGGATGGAGGAATCATTTGCCAAGGCTGGGGTTGCATTACCGCAAAATATTGTCGTGACAATATCCGTACAAACATTTTTAGAATTATTACAACGAGGCCCAATGATAGGTATGTTACCAACGACCATGGTACGGCCTCATGTTGAAAGTGGTGCGCTTTGTGTACTTAATACACCGCTAGATTTAGTACCGCAATACTACGGAATTTTGACTAGAAAAGGAGAAAAATTAGTTGGTCCAGCGTTGGAGTTTGCAAACATCCTTCAACATAATGCACAGCAATGCATGGAGAATGAAAAGTAACCATTTAATATCTTTTAGTTATCAATTAATCAAAAAAGACCATTAGAAAGTAATCTATACAAGGCGTAAGTTACCCTAAACTGTAAAAACAATATGGGAAAATTATGTCTAATTATAGCGGTTACAATTTTATTGGAAGTGTACGAAGTGCTGAAGGTAATGTTGTTTTAAAGAGTAAAAATGCAACAACAGGGCTGGATTTAACACCATCATTTTATCAAGCAACGCAGAGCGAGGTTGACTCTGCGTGTCAACTTTCCGCATCAGCTTTTCCTTTATATAACAAGCTTCCAGCGACTCGTCGTGCAGAATTTTTAAACAAAATTGCAGATGAGCTCGATATGCTCAAAGATGATTTTATTAGTTTAGTGGAGCAAGAAACAGCCCTTGATAAAGCGCGTATTAAAGGGGAATGTGGCCGAACCAGTAATCAGATGCGCTTGTTTGCAGAAGTACTATTACGAGGGGATTACTACGACGCAAGAATAGATAGAGCAAAGCCTGATAGGCAGCCTATACCACGAACAGATATTCGACAGTGCCGTTTGGGTCTGGGTCCTGTTGTCGTATTCGGCGCAAGTAATTTCCCTTTGGCGTTTTCCACAGCAGGGGGTGATACGGCTTCCGCGTTGGCTGCTGGCTGCCCTGTTGTTTTCAAAGCGCATAGTGGACACATGGGGACTGCCGAGCAGGTCGCTCTAGCCATTCTTCGAGCCGCCAAGGAAACCTCAATGCCTGAAGGCGTTTTTAGCATGGTGTTTGGTTCTGGAGTAGGTGAAGCATTAGTTAAACATCCAGCCATGAAAGCCGTTGGATTTACTGGGTCTTTGCATGGCGGTAAAGCTATTTGTGATATGGCCGCTGCTAGACCACACCCTATCCCAGTATTTGCAGAAATGAGCAGTATTAACCCTGTTGTACTGTTGCCTCAGGCGCTTAGTGAAAGAGGGGATACGATCGCATCACAGCTTTCTGACTCAGTTGTTTTAGGTGTCGGCCAGTTTTGTACAAACCCTGGCGTTGTCATAGGTGTTCGCTCTCCTGATTTCACCGCTTTCGTTAACAAGTTTACGGCTGAAATGTCGAGTAAGCCGAATAAAACAATGTTAAACAGTGGCGCTTTGAAGAGCTATCAAAAAGGGTGTGAGACGCTAATTGCCCATCCAGGCGTTAAGGTTTTATCCGCTACACAGGGCTTAGATAATGAAGCGACGACCTATTTATTCCAAGGCGATGCAGGACTGTTACTCAGTGGTGATAAATTGCTTCAAGAAGAGGTATTTGGCCCGGCTACTGTTGTTATTGAAGCTAAAGATCAACAGGAATTATTAGCTTGTATTGCCGCAATGCATGGACAACTAACCGCCACAATCATCGGTGAGTTAGATGAGTTGCTAGAATCTACGGTATTAATTTCTTTACTTGAAGAAAAAGCAGGACGAGTTCTTATTAATGGTTATCCAACCGGTGTTGAGGTGTGTGATTCTATGGTTCATGGCGGCCCATTTCCTGCGACATCGGATTCTCGAGGCACGTCTGTAGGGACGCTGGCCATTGATCGTTTTTTACGTCCACATTGTTTCCAAAACTATCCAGATTCACTTTTACCTGATGCCTTAAAAAATTCGAATCCACTTAATATTATGCGATTAGTTGACGGTGCTAAAACTAATAGCGTGGTTTAAATTTTTTATTGATAAGGAAATCTTACTATGAAAGGTAAAAGAGTACTGATTACTGCCGCGGGTCAGGGCATAGGTTTATCCAGTGTGAAAATGTTTTTAGAGGCTGGTGCTGAGGTGATTGGAACGGATATCAATCTGAGTAATTTGGAAAAAATTCCTGGTGTAAAAGCGCTTTATTTAGATGTGACTTCTAAATCTGCTATTACGGCTTTAGAGAATCAGATCGGCCCTATAGATGTGCTATTCAATTGTGCTGGGTATGTGCATGCGGGGAACATTTTAGAGTGTGATGAGGAGGAATGGCGCCTTTCTTTTGACCTTAATGTTACGTCAATGTATCGCCTTATCAGAACCTTTGTTCCTGGAATGATTCAACGTGGCGGAGGCTCTATCATTAATATGGCCTCCGTTGCTTCCAGTGTGAAAGGGGTGCCAAATCGGTTTGCTTATACATCGAGTAAAGCGGCGGTTATCGGCCTGACTAAATCTGTCGCAGCAGATTTCATTACTAAAGGAATTCGTTGTAATGCTATTTGTCCAGGAACCGTTGATTCACCTTCTTTGCGTCAGCGTATTTCTGAGCAAGCGATAGAAGAAGGGATAGATGAAAGCGTTGTTTTTCAAAAATTTATTGATCGTCAACCAATGGGACGAATCGGTACCTCTGATGAGATCGCCAAATTGGCATTGTATTTGGGGTCAGATGATTCGGCTTATACAACGGGAACCATTCAGATTATTGATGGTGGCATGAGTATTTAACATTTTACTCTTAATGGCAGCACGTTAGGGTTTAGGAGAAAAAATTGAAACTATTAAGATATGGAGATAAAGGTTTAGAGAAGCCAGGGATACTGGATGAGCACGGCGTAATTCGTGATTTATCTCATCATGTTGATGATATCTCTGGTATGAATTTATCTGATGAAACACTCGCTAAACTAAGGTTGCTGGATTTAACCAGTTTGCCTGAAGTGACGGGTCAGCCTCGAATTGGGTCATGTGTAAATAATGTTGGAAAATTCATTTGTATTGGGCTGAATTATGCAGATCATGCCGCTGAGGCAAATATGCCAGTTCCTGATGAGCCGATTGTTTTTAGTAAATGGACAAGTGCTATATCAGGCCCTAATGATGATGTAGAAATCCCATTTGGTTCAACTAAAACTGACTGGGAAGTAGAGCTAGGTGTCGTCATTGGTAAAGCTGGCCGCTATATTTCCGAAGCAGATGCCATGGATCATGTCGCGGGATATTGTGTGATAAATGATATCTCTGAACGCGAATGGCAAATTGAGCGTGGTGGAAGCTGGGACAAAGGCAAAGGTTTCGATACTTTTGGTCCTATTGGCCCATGGCTGGTAACACGGGATGAAATTATTAATCCCCATGAGCTGAATCTATGGCTGGAAGTCGATGGGCACCGCTATCAAGACGGTTGTACTAATACGCTTATTTTTAAAATACCAGAAATTATTGCTTATTTGAGTCAATGCATGAGCTTGCAACCAGGGGATATTATCTCTACGGGCACGCCACCAGGTGTTGGAATGGGAATAAAACCTAATCCGATCTATTTAAAAGCCGGGCAAGTAATGAAACTAGGTATTCATGGTTTAGGTGAGCAAGAGCAGCGAGTAATTGCATCTACTGGGAAATGATTTGATTGCTCAGGTGATTTATATATAAAGTGGAGCCTCTTTCTTAAAATACCATATGTTGTAGTGGCTAAGTAAAAAAAGTTACTACAATATATGATTATTTTAAGATGGGGGTAGGCATTGATGTCTTTTAATTCACCCGCTTTACTCGCATTAGTCACTGTTTATTTATTTTTATTTTAATATGTTAAGCAGAAAACAAGTAATTTTTTCACTAGCCGTTATTTTCTTAAATAAAACACTTTGGTTTTTATATCGAAAGAGTACAGGGCTATTCTTCTGTCATTATTTCTAGCTCTATTGAGAGTTGATAGCCTTTGTTGCGAAAGCTTCGGATAGGGTTGTCCTCATCCATTTTTAGCTTGTTGCGTAAGCGAGATATAATGACCTCTATGCGATTTTTTTCGTAAATGTACAGAGACTCTTGAAACTCTTTATGAATCATTTGAGGGGTGATGATTTTCTTTGGATATCGGGAGAACAGTTTAAGAATAAGGCTTTCTTTTTCGGTGAGGCTGACATTATTTCCATTAGGTATTGTTATGCAGTGCTTAGCTGGAAAGTGTTGCCATATGTGATTAACTGTTATTTCACTTGTAGCAGAAGGTCTTCTTAAACAAGCATGAATGGTAGCCAGTAGCTCTCTATAGTCAAAAGGCTTAGTGATATAAGCGTCGGCTAAATTTAATCCAAGAATCCGGTCGTCCATCGCATCACGAGCAGTAACAAAAATAATATAAATATGTTTGGTTTTGTCATCATTTTTTAGCTTTTTAGCAATGTCTAAACCATCTTTTCCAGGTAGGTTCCAATCAAGTAATATCAAGTCAGGTGTTTTTTTCTGCAACAATATTTCAAGCCCATCTGCCGATATTGCACCATGAGCGTCAAAGCCTTCATGTTGCAACCAGAGTAAGCCATCTTCTAATAAGAAAGGACTGTCCTCTACGAAATAAATACAACTCATATAATTTCTTCCTGAATGACGACTTGATTGGGCAACCATACCTGAAAGCTAATGTTCCATACTGGCACGGCTCCGGAGAGGAGAGGTTCAATGTGGCCACCATGGGCTTCAACGATGGACTTAACAAGGTGCAGTCCTAAACCAACGCCTTTAATATTAGGGATTTCTTGCTGACGATAGTATTTTTGAAACCATTTTTTCATGTTGGGCTGGGTAGATGACTGAAAGCTATTCGATATTGTAATCATTGTGCCTGCCACATTATGCCTTGGCGTATTTTCTACCGTGACCATGATAGAGGTATTTTCTAGTTGGTACTTTTTCGCATTAGTGAATAAGTTGTTAAGCATAATTTTGAATAAATATTCATCTACTAATAAATCATAATTATTGTGTATTTTATTACTAATAAACTGCTCTTTAATTTCAAGCTTTTCAAGAGCGGTGTTGATCGCTCTGCTGGCATTCACTTTGCTAAGCTTAAGGCTAAAGTCATCTGTATTAGATTGTCCCGATAGTAAGGTATTACTTACTAACGTATTTAAGTCGGCTACGGTTGATTTTATGCGTTCATGGCGTGCAGCAAGGTCAGGAGAAATAGCCATATTTTGAATGGATAGGGTCTGTATCGTACTATCAATAATAGCCAATGGTGTTTTCATTTCATGAGTAAGCATGCTGACAAAGTTAGATTGCTCCTCTCGTTGTTTTTTCTCGATTTTAATCCATTTTTTAATAATTTTTAGTTTGTATTCCGAACGTATTTTTTGATTTTTTTCATCCTGAGTATGCAGGTGAAGTCCTTGTAGTATCAATATTATGAAAATAAATGAGGACGATTTTGGTATAAGTACCCATTGGGGAAAAGCCGGTATATATCCCATTGTAATTATAATGCCGATTATGTTTAGTGTGAAAAATATCGTAAATCCGAAAAAAATAAAATAATTCATTTTCAATTTTAACCTTGCGTCTTTCCAAGAAATGTATATAAAAATAGGACCAACAAAATAAATTGTTCCAAACATAAAGGGGGCAAGGATTGTATAATAGCCAATAAAAACACTTAAAAATGAGATGATTATTAATGTGGTTGATAATATCAATATTTTATGTAAATTCTGAAATCTAATTTTAGTTTTAAATAAATGTATAGAAAATAAAATCATACCTAAATACATAAGACATATACTTGCCGGAGCTAGTATGTGGACGATAAAAGGATTGTTAGGAAACAGGTATTGCGCAGCAATGCCACTGGTAACAAGACGGTTAACCGCGCAAGCAATAATGTACAAACAGCTTAAAGAATAGGCTCTTCTTTTGGATATTTTAGACTGTCTCATCACCAGTGCATAAATACATAGCATCAGCCAAACACCCAGCATTATTCCAGATGTAATTTTTTCTTTTGAATCGGTTATTGAGGTACTTATTGGTGTTCTTAATTTTAGTTCTAAGACTGTTGATCCGTTGGTTTTTAAACGAATGTAAAAAAAATGTACTTGATCGTCTTCTAACATTATTGGGAATGAGAATGGTGTTGGAGAAATTAGAGGCACTCTTTGACTCGACGGAATAAGGTCGCCAACTTCATCTTCTCTGTATAGATTATTCTCTTTAATTTCAAAAAGCTTAACGCTGTCTAAAAAGGTTGGATATATTGTAATAAACCATTTTTTCGAAGCATGTTCTTCTCTTTTTAATGTAAATTTAAACCAATGGGCATTTTGAGAAAAGCTACTTCGAAATGAAGATTGAAAAGGAGAAAATTCTTCACTTTTCAGAAGTACATCATCTAGCGAAAATAAAGCGTTTTCATCTAATAAGTAGTCCAGCTCTGTTGTTAAATTTATAGAAGAATCATTGCTCTTAATAAGAATATTACTATTAGAAATTGCATGATTTGAAATTATCAGGGCAAGGCATATCAGAATTCGATAAAAATAAACCATATAGAAATTACATTCCGTTACAAACTGACAGCTTTCGTCAGTCTTAGTGGATAAATTTAGATTAATATTCCACATTGCTGACGGAATTAGAACATTTAACTTACTTTTATCGTAAATGATTTAAAAACTGCTCCGTCAATGGTTAAGCCTTTATTGAGAGTGTGCTTATAACACTCAGGAGTATGTGTTCATGAATCGTTCATTTCGTCTTGTTTGGAATGCTGCCCTGGGTTTATGGGTGGTCGCTAGTGAGCTAGTCAAAGGAAAATCCAAAGCAAAAAACCACTCATCCGTTTGTAAGTTGAAATCTACCTTTGCTAAAGGGCTATTCAGCGCCGGCGTTGGATTTATCTCATTACCTGTCGTTGCGATTGATTTGACTTGGGTAGGAGGCGAAAACGGAGCTTGGGATGAGCTAAGCAGTTGGGATACAGGAAGTCTTCCTACTGAAAATGATGATGTAGATATTAATAGTGGTACAGCAGCCATTACATCCGAAGCCGAGGCAAATGCAATAGACGTGGGTCATGATGCAAGCTCAAGTGGCAGCCTTATTATAACAGGTATTGGATCAACTCTTAGTGCTAATGGTGAGATTGTTGTTGGATATGAAGGTGAAGGTTCATTAGAGATAAGTGATGGCGCAAGGGTTGAAGTCGGTAGTGACGAAAAAATATCTATCGCTAGCGAGTTAGGTTCCATTGGTCGTGTGATTGTGACAGGTGTCGGGTCAGCTCTTATAGGGGATGAATATTTATATGTTGGTATGGGTGGTGAAGGTACATTAGAGGTGAGTGATGGGGCGACGGTTGAAGTTGATCGATTAACCATCCTGGGTTCAGGCTCAAGCTTAGGCTCAATCTCAAGCTCAAGTACTGTAAATATAGGTGCTGCAGAAGGAGAAACTGCGGTGGCGTCAGGGGCCTTGTTGGCTGATTATATTGAATTCGATGGAGCAGCCACTTCTCTTATTTTTAATCATACCGATACGGATTATGAGTTGACCGCGGACCTAAATGATGCCCCTGGAAGCGGCCGTGTTTTTCTGTATGCAGGAACGACTTCTTTTACTGGTGACCTAACGTCTTTTTACGGCACGATGACGGTGGATGGCGGTACTTTGTACATTGCCGCTGGAAAGACACTGGAACTGCGCGGAAACTACATGCAAACCAGTGCGGGTGTGCTTAAAGTGGGCGCATCCAGTAATAGCAATTATGGC
>CAXBGJ010000010.1:0-42031 GCA_963975045.1 uncultured Marinomonas sp.
ATAGAGATAAATTCAGGGTCTTGATCTGCCGCATGCTTCAATTCTTTGATCGCATCACGATAACGACGCTGGCTGTTTAAAACGTCTGCTGCACCAATACTTGCTCGAATACAACTAGGATCAACCTCTAAAGCCAATTTGTAGTGCTGAAAAGCCGACTTCCACTGCTCTTTTTTTTGTAACTCTTGCGCCATTTCACAATGAAAATGCGCTAGGCGCTTAACCTCTTTTTTGGTCGGTGTTTCTTTTATAAGCTCAGAGCCAATTTGAATCGCTTTATCCCAACTCTGCTCAAATTCATAGAGATCCACTAGTAAAGTCAGAATTTTAGGCTGAAATTCGCTTTTCCGCGATGTGGATGCCATGTTTAGCAGCAAGCGTCCCGCTCGATCCAATAAACCCGCCGACATAAAATCGCTGGCCAATTCCAATTGCACCATGCGCATTTCACGTTGCGATATTTCAGGACGAGCAAGTAAGTTTTGATGAATATTAATGGCTTTTTGAATTTCGCCTTTCTTACGGAATAAATTTCCTAGTGTAAGGTGAATATCAAACGTATCGGAGTTGACTTCCAAAGAGTCGACAAAGGCATCAATTGCCTCAGAATGCTGGTCATTAAGTAAGTGATTAAGACCACGGAAATAATCGGTAGGAATGTTTTTTTTGGTCTGTTTATTTTTCTTAGTCGGATTTTTGCGACCCATTGCCCAGCCAACAAAAAGCGCGACAAATAGAACAAAAAACAACCCAATTTCGGTCAACTCAATTACTCCTTCCCGACAGAAAGCTCTTTAGCAATAGAGGCTTTACGTAAGGTATCCACTTCATCACGTGCTTTTTCGTATTTGCGAGTCAACACTTTAATCTGACGTTCACTTCGCATGTATGCAATAGAGCTTATCAATAGAGCAACACAAGCACCTACCGTAAAAGATAAAATGATATAGAGGGCGACGCTTAGTTGAGGACCCTGCCAAAAAACAAGATCAAGAGGAATAAGTTGCGGATTTCGGATGGCAAAAAACACACCTACGGCGAGAAAAAAAACAACGAAAACGGTGGAAATAACTCTTTTCAGCCATTTAAACATAAAACAACCTACCTAAAATAGAATGGCGATATTATGCCGTGATCGCTCAAAAATTTCGAGCCATAAAGCGTAAATTAGTTAAGTTCATTTATCTCGCTGTCAGGTAAATTGACCAACTCTCTCAATTCCTTACCCGGTTTAAAATGAGGTACATATTTTGCACTCAGCTCAACAGATTCCCCAGTTTTAGGGTTTCTACCAATTCTAGGTGCTCGATAATGCAGAGAAAAACTCCCAAAGCCTCTTATCTCGATGCGCTCACCATTCGCCAAAGAATCAGACATATGCTCCAGCATTGCCTTAATTGCTTGCTCGACATCTTTCACCGGCAAATGGGATTGCTGATCGATTAGCAGCTCTATCAGCTCAGATTTTGTCATTACTGTCCTCGCGACTATATTTTGATCACAGTGTAAGACTAGCTAAATTCAGAAAGAAAGCAATAAGTTAACGCACTTTAGGGTTATTTTTACTCAATTTATTCTATTGTAATAGCGAATATTACGAATGGATGCGTTCCACAACTAGCATAGAAGCAGTCTAGCTTTTATAATATCGTCCATATTTAATACATTGGAAGAAATAATCATGAGCTATAGCAAAATCCCAGCGGGCAAAGATGTTCCAAATGACATCAACGTAATCATCGAAATCCCAGCACAAGCGAATCCTGTTAAGTACGAAGTAGATAAAGACATGGATGCGCTTGTTGTTGATCGATTCATGACTGCCCCAATGTTTTACCCAGCAAACTACGGCTACGTAAATAATACATTGGCTGACGATGGTGACCCAGTCGATGTATTGGTAATTACGCCTTACCCTGTAGTTCCTGGTTCTGTTATTCGCTGCCGCCCTGTTGGCGTTTTAAACATGTCTGACGAAGCAGGCATGGACGCTAAATTGGTTGCCGTTCCTCATGAAAAACTAAGCAAAGAATACGGCCACATCCAAGATGTAAACGATATTCCACAATTGCTACGTGATCAAATTGAACATTTCTTCGAAAACTACAAAACCCTTGAAAAAGGCAAGTGGGTAAAAGTTGAAGGCTGGGCAAACGCCGAAGAAGCGAAAAAAGCCATCATCGAAGGTGTAGAAGCGTACAACGCACAATAGAATAACAACTAAAACACGTTATTCTACTGCTAAAGACATAAAAAAACCGATCCTAAGATCGGTTTTTTTATGTCTATTAACTTCCTAATGTTACTAAGAAGTTTATGCCATAGAATCAAGAAAGCGCTCTGCGTCTAGAGCGGCCATGCAGCCTGTTCCAGCTGAGGTAATTGCTTGACGATAAATGTGATCAGACACATCACCCGCCGCAAAAACACCAGCAACGCTTGTTTGTGTCGCGTTACCATGCGAGCCAGTTTGAACGCCGATATAGCCATCTTTCATTTCGAGCTGGCCTTGGAAAATATCCGTATTTGGCTTGTGACCGATAGCAATAAACACACCCGCAACGGCGAGATCTTTTGACTCACCTGTTTCATTGTTCTTAATACGAACACCTGTCACACCCGCGCTATCACCCAACACCTCATCAAGCTCAGAATACCACTCAATTTTCACATTGCCATTTTTCGCTTTTTCCATCAATTTATCCGCAAGAATTTTCTCTGAACGGAATTTATCACGACGGTGAATAACGGTAACTGTTTTTGCGATATTAGCCAGATACAGTGCTTCTTCAACAGCTGTGTTACCGCCACCGATTACCGCTACATCTTGATTACGATAGAAAAAACCATCGCAAGTTGCGCAAGCAGACACGCCCTGTCCCATGAATTTTGTTTCGCTTTCTAGGCCCAAATATTGAGCACTTGCGCCCGTTGAAATAATCAAGGCATCACAAGTATAAACACCGCTGTCGCCTTCTAAACGGAAAGGACGGTTTTCTAAATCGACTTTATTAACGTGATCGAAAATAATTTCTGTTTCAAAACGCTCAGCATGCTTACGCATACGCTCCATCAATTCTGGACCTTGCACGCCTTGGTCATCACCTGGCCAATTATCAACGTCCGTTGTTGTCGTCAACTGACCACCCATTTGCATACCGGTAATCATTACAGGATTAAGATTGGCACGCGCGGCATAAACAGCCGCCGTGTAACCCGCGGGACCTGAACCTAAAATCATCAATTTAGCGTGTTTTACATCGCTCATGTTATTGCTCCTGTAAATGAATGCTTGCTTGACACCTAAAGATGACAAGCTAAAAATGCTGTGATCAATTCTAACGAAAATCAGATGAAATTCTTAGAGAAAAATATTAATTACTGAGATAGGGGCTATCTATGAGTTTTCAAGCGTTTGTCTAGTTTAAAGTGAACAAGCCGCACATTCTGGGTCTGGCGTTAAACGCATATCACGCCAGCGGCCTTCAAACCCATCAAACAGCCTCAACAAACCATGTTGAACTTCACCACAACCACTGGCTAACTTTAACGCCTCAAGCCCTTGGAAAACGCCTAACAAACCAACAACAGGCGCAACAATACCACTTTCATTGCAGCTTAACTGCTGATCCGATAACGAAGGATAAAGGCACTCATAACATGGCGTAGATCTTTGATGGTACAAAAAGCTTACTAACTGGCCTTCCCATCGAATAGCGGCCGCACTGACCAGCGGTTTTTTTAGTGCCAAACACGCCCGATTAATTGCCTGTCTGGCAGTGAAATTGTCAGTACAATCCAATACAACGTCTGCTTCTTCAACCGCTTTTGATAACGATTCGCCCGATAGTTTATGGGCAATAGTATGGATTTTCACGGCTGCGTTTTTTTGCGCTAGCTGCTCTGCCGCGGCCACCACTTTATTTAACCCAATCTGACTTTCATTGTAGAGCACTTGACGAGGAAGGTTGCTACTTTCCAGCTGATCTCCATCAGCTAAAGTCAAACACCCCACCCCAGACGTTGCCAAATACGTCGCGGCAATATTTCCAAGCCCACCCAAACCGATCACCAACACTTTCGCTTGAGCAAGTTTCAACTGCCCTTGGATATCGAAATTCGGCAATAATAACTGACGACTGTAACGATCTAACTCTGATTCGTTCATTTTCACCTTACTTTCTTTATGTTCATCCTGCCCGACCAGTCAATTCTTTGATAAACTGGCGTTATTATCCCTTCCACGAGCACCCACCATGAGATTTCCCGGCAGACGCAAACTTAAACATTATTTCCCGGTATCTCAACCAAAACCGGTTTTACCTACATCAGAAGTACAACCTGATAAAGACACGTATATCGTAGGTTTGGATGAAACCATTGTCGATGTGGTTGCCAATGTCTCCGATCAATTTCTAGAGACATTCAATATCCAAAAAGGTCTTTCAAACCTTGTGGACCCTGAAACCGCCTCCGCTATTTACAGCGAATTAACGGCTCAAAATAGCATATCAGATCATTTTGCTGGCGGAACGATTGGTAATACGATCCATAACTACTCCGTACTGGCCGATGATAAATCTGTTTTACTTGGTGTCATGTCAGCCAATATCACGCTGGGGTCCCCAGCTTATCATTATATCTGTCACACCAGCAGTAAAGTCGATATGAACCACCTTCAAGGCGTGGCTGGGGATATTGGCCGCGGCATCACCTTGATAACGCCTGATGGCGAACGAACTTTCGCTATTGCGCCAGGTGATATGGATGAACTAAATATCGATCACATCCCAGAAAACATCATCGCAGCGGCGGCGGCGCTAGTAACCTGTGCTTACCCATTAAGGCATCAAGGCAAGCCCATCAAACAAGCCATGGTAAAAGCGTTACAGTACGCCCATCAGCACCATGTGCCTACCGTACTAACATTAGGCACTAAACATCTAGTAGAAGAGCATCGAGAGGAACTGCTTGAACTCATTAAAAACTATGTGAATGTGCTCGCCATGAACGAACTGGAAGCAGAGGCGCTCACCGGGCTTGCTGATCCACTTCTAGCCGCTGAAGCAATGCTAGAGTATGTTGATATCGTTTTGCTCACAGCGGGCTCTGATGGCATGTATCTCTGCGGGCATACTGACGATGAGTTTAAACGTGAAACGACTAATCCGATTAAATCCGGTGGTTTGGCCGATTTTAACCGTTGGGAATTCAGCCGTCCGATGTTACAAGAAGCCTGTAAGCAGCCAATTAAAGTCTTCTCGCATATTGACCCTTACATGGGCGGACCAGAAAAAATTCGTAACACCAATGGCGCGGGTGATGGGGCGTTATCCGCATTATTGCATGATATTTCAGCAAACCATTTTCACAAAGAAATCATCCCAAACTCAAGCAAACACTCAGCTCCTTTTCTAGCCTACTCTTCGTTCGCTCAGATCTGTAAATACTCCAACCGCGTTAGCTATGAAATACTCGCTCACAACGCGTCTAGGCTTTCCAGAGGATTACCAGAACGAGAAGACAGTTTAGAAGAAGCCTATTGGGAAAGATAAAATAGCCCTATTTTTCAGACATAAAAAAACCATGCTCTGCATGGTTTTTTTTTCACTCAAATTTAAGTTTCGACTTAAAAGAGTGAATTAATTCATTGCCTCGATACCAAGAGCCTCATTTCGCTCAAACATACGATTAAGCTCAAGCAAGATAACTAACTCTTCATCTTTCTGATAAACACCTTGAATAAACTTCAACGCCTCATCATTGCCAACACTTGGACTTTGCTCGATTTCGCTTTGGTATAAATAGAATACTTCTTGAACCGCATCGACAAGCAAGCCAACTTGTTCACCGTCATGTTCAATAATAATGATTCGAGTATCGTCACTAATAGTACATTCAGGCAAACTAAAACGTACTCGCGTATCTACCACCGTGACGACATTACCACGTAAATTAACGATACCTAATACATAAGAAGGCGCGCCTGGAACGGGGGCAATTTCGCTATAACGCAGCACTTCTTTAATCTGCATGACGTTAATACCATAGGTTTCGTCAATCAACTTAAAGGTTAGGTACTGTAACAACTCACCTTTGTTCGTTTCAGATAAGGCTTTCCCATTTTCTTTAATAGGCGCTAACTCAGACATGGCTCAAATCCGTATTTAATTAAATTTAGTTAGAGTAATGTAAAACTCATCACACGTTTTGTCTAGCTTAAACAAACGGTGACGAGTCTACGAGCAACGTTAAGTAACGATTAGTTGTCTTGTTGTATCCCAACTATTGTCCAATTTGCATTGGCGTCTGACGTGCTCTTTTCTAAGTGCCAAATTTCATTGGTGTCTGATGTCTCATCGCCTTCTTTAATCCAACCTGAAAATTGAAGAGAGATAGACGCTGTAGAACCAATTTGCTCACCGCGAACAATTTCAACCATCAAAGAGATGACTTCTGTACGAGGCTTGTTATCACCGTAAGTAGCACGCTCTGTAACCAATAGGTTATAAAGTTCAGGGCTAACATAATCTAAAATTTCATCAAAGTTATTGTCATCCCATGCTTTTTGCAGAGTGATGTAATGATTTTTTGCTTCAGCAACAAAGCTTTGCTCATTAAAACCTTCTGGAAGCTTAATGTCTGATTG
The DNA here is from genome assembly GCA_963975045.1 of uncultured Marinomonas sp. Classification (GTDB taxonomy): domain Bacteria; phylum Pseudomonadota; class Gammaproteobacteria; order Pseudomonadales; family Marinomonadaceae; genus Marinomonas. The sequence goes on from CAXBGJ010000010.1 coordinate 6,650, forward strand.
ACCACCAAAACCTGAAATGCCGGTCATTGGTGACGCCTGACCACTCTCATTAGCCGATCCAGACATATTACGAAACATGCTATTTCCACCCGCAGATTCAGCAGCGGCACGACGTTTCGGTGCAATAAAGAATTTGTAAATTAAGAATCCGATCAAGGCGAACAGCAATATGTCACCAAAAGAAATACCAGAGAATGCGCCGCTACCAAACAAAGTAGCAAAAAGGCCGCCTACTAACAAACCACCTAACAAGCCTCCACCTAAACCGCCTAAGAAGCCGCCTCTTTTCGTACCTGCTGCTGCAGAGCTAGCCGTACCCGTTGTGTTTGCAGACGTTGTTTTAGATTTGGAGATGGAAAAACTCTTACCGAAGCTTTTACTACCGCCAAATTTCTTCGCCTGAACATCGGCGCTGTAACCACCTACACCGATTGCCAAAACACAAGCCATAAACATAGCAAATACTGTTGTTCTCACAAAAACTCTCCTTTATTTAAAATTGACCAAACCAACGGCACTGCGTAGGTTTGAAATCATTATACGTGCACGAGCTCTCGCCTTTTCAGCGCCTGCTTGTAAAATTTCTTCTACATGAGCAGGGTTTGCCATCAGTTCAAGATACTTTTCACGGGGTTCACTAAGTTGACCATTAACCAGAGCAAAAAGTTCCTTCTTCGCTTCACCCCATGCAATACCTTCTGCAAATTTCTGACGCATTTGCGCCGTCTGCTCAGGTGTTGCAAAGGCTTGGTAAATTTCAAATACCGTAGAATCATTCGGGTCTTTCGCTTCGCCCGGCTCTAACAGATTCGTTTTGATTTTATTAATACCTTTTTGTAGCTTTTTCTCAGTATCAAACAAGGGAATCGTGTTGTTGTAGCTCTTGCTCATTTTACGACCATCTAGGCCTTTGAGTATCGAGCCTTCTTCGCCAACCACCGCTTCAGGTAAGACAAAATGCTCACCAAACAAATGGTTAAAACGACCGGCAATATCCCGTGCCATTTCAATGTGTTGAATTTGATCTCGACCAACAGGTACTTTATGGGCATTGAACGCTAAAATATCAGCGGCCATTAAAACAGGGTAACAAAACAACCCCATAGTGATACCAAAGTCAGGATCTTGCTCATTCTCAAGATTAGCATCCACCGCACCTTTGTAGGCGTGCGCACGGTTCATCAAGCCTTTTGACGTAACACACGTCAGCAACCAATTTAGTTCAGCAATTTCAGGAATATCAGATTGGCGGTAAAACGTTGCTTTGTCAGTATCCAATCCGCACGCAAGCCATGTTGCCGCTATCTCTAATCGAGACTGCTTAACGCGCTCAGGATCCTGACACTTAATCAATGCATGATAATCAGCAAGGAAGAAGTAAGACTCCGTATTTTCTTGACGACTTGCTTCTATCGCAGGACGTATGGCACCAACATAGTTGCCTAAATGTGGTGTGCCCGTGGTGGTAACACCGGTTAAAACAATTTCTTTTGCCATTGTTACTACTCTTTCCTACTTAACATTGTATCGGGGCTTACTAGTGTTCAAATGCCGCTTACCCTATCATAAAAAAATCCTAGCAAGAATCGTAATAAAACGATTCTTTAATTCGATGCTTTATAAGCCCTATAAAAGGATTCACTATTAGTGGAGTCAAATCCCCCAATATCAAGCATTCCAAATGAAGCAAGATTCATTAATTAGGCCAAAGCGCCTCAACAAGTCCTGAGTGGCGTTGAATGCGTGCGTGCGTCGCACTGCGAATCAAACTGCTCGAGCCCCATAAAGTAACGTCTTTTTTAGCCCTTGTAATGCCGGTATACAGCAACTCTTTGGTCAATACTGGTGAAGGTGTTATTGGCAACAATAAAGCAACGCGGTCAAACTCAGAGCCTTGCGACTTATGCACCGTCATCGCAAACACCACTTCAAACTCACTGAGTCGACTCGGCAACAAACCAGTAAAGCTGCCATCAGGTTGCATAAACCAAACCCGAAGTCGCTGAGAGTCGTCAGGCATGCACAAGCCAATATCACCATTAAACAAACCCAATGTCGCGTCGTTTCTGGTAAGCATCACGGCTTTTCCTGGATACCAAACATGCGGATCTTTGACTCGACCTCGTTGATAAAAATACAGTTCCAAATGCGCATTGATCTTCTCAACACCAAACTCACCCTGACGCACCGCCGTCAGAATTTGGTAACGTGAAAAAGTCGCATACAATTCTGCGATATCACGCTTCTGGCGCACCGCTTCCCAATACTCATCGTAGCCTTTTGCCAAGGTGGCAATGTCCGCTTTCGTTTGCCCTTCTTCGGGCACGCACCAATGAACATCATCGTGATCCGATTGCAGACAACGCAACACACCTTTTGCATCACCGGCATTCATCGCCTTTGCCAAATGCCCAATACCACTGTTTGCATGAAATCGATAACTGGTGCGCAGCAACGTTAACGCCCGACTGATAGGAGGCGCTAAGGGGTTCCCAAATGGCGTTACCTCTTCCCCTGTTACAGACGCTAACCGCGCCGCCCATTCTGGTTGGAAATACACATTCTCAATACCAAAGGATAAATCACCAAGCACACTGCCCGCTTCTACCGACGCCAACTGATCTTTATCGCCCAATAAAATCAAGCGTGCATGGGGCGGCATGGCATCAATAAGTTTTGCCATCATCGGCAAATCGACCATGGAGACCTCATCAACCAGTAGAACATCTAGGTGTAAAGGGTTGTCTTTATTATGTTTAAAACGACTACGGCCAAAATCACTGCCCAACAAACGATGTAAGGTACTGGCTTGTTCTGGAATCGCCTGCTTGATTTCATCGCTTAGCGGTAAATCTGCTTTAGCACTGGAAATGGATTCCGTTAACCGTGCCGCCGCTTTCCCAGTAGGGGCCGCCAATTCAATACGCAAAGGCTTACCTTGTGAAAAAGACTGCGCCACAAGCAAAGCCAATAGCTTAGTTACCGTGGTGGTTTTACCCGTTCCTGGACCGCCACTGATCACGGAAAAAGGCAAACTCGCAGCATTTGCGACCGATACCTTTTGCCAATTAACGGTTTCAGATGGCTCAGGAAAAAGCTGAGCCAGTAACCCCGCGTCAACATCGAACGGAGCAACATCGAATTGTTTTTTGAAATAATTCAATACCTGCTGTTCATATTGATAATAACGATACAAATACAAACGCGTGCCCACTAACACCATGGGACGCTCCGCCAAATTTGGCGCCGTGGCAACCAAACAACTCGCGTGCAATGCGTCACACCAAGTCTGAACGCTGTTTACGCCACCCGCTGCCAAAGCATTACGTAATTCATCAACACTCATACCTTCTGGCGGCATTTGCCAAAGCGTCACTAAATCAATACAGATATGACCCGCGCCAAGATACGCACTGCATAAAGCCCCTGCCATCCAAACACTATGATCGTTTTCACCCGCATGCTGAGCCAGTTGCTCAATCCACTGACAATCTATGGCTCTAAACACACCTTTTGCCTGCAGTGTCGATAAACTCACTTGAGCGGGCGAGCCGTTTTCTAGCACGCGATTTTCTAAAGGTGTTAATTGATCAAAAATGCCCATTTGATTAGAAAAGTCCATATTGCACCGCCTCTTCTTTCACCGCGTCGCCGCTAAACAGATTGTCCAACGCTGTCACATGCTCAAGCGTTAAGCGCGTTTGAAATACACCTGTTTGTTGCTCAGGTTTCATACCACGCAAGAACAAATACACCACACCGCCAACATGTTTTTCGTAATCATAATAAGGCAATCTCTGCTTCAACAAACGATGTAATGCCAAGGTGTACAACTGATATTGTAAATCGTACCTGTGCTCTGCCATTGCATGCACCAACTTGTCTGGTTCGTAATCCGTAAAATCATCACCTAAATAATTAGACTTATAATCCAGCACGTAATAACGACCTTGCCATTCAAACAGCAAATCGATAAAGCCTTTTAACATGCCTTTTAACGGCCTATCTTGGATCAATGGTGACACCCGAGAGACCGCATCGTGCTCACGTGAAATACGATCAAGCTGCAAAGCATTCATGCCATCCACCGGTATAAAAAACTCTAACTCCTTGCGACAAGCCGACTGTGTTAATCCGCCAAGACTCATACCTTCCACCAGCTCAGTATTGACAATATCGGGCAGCCATTCACTCAGTACGGTTTGCCATTCATCAAAACCCTGACGTTCATAAAAGTCGGCCATGAGCTTATGATGGCGGGTTTTTAACAAATCACGAAAACTCGGATTGGCGGCTACATTATGCAAGGCTTTACCTTCCAAAGTATCATGCAAAAAGGTGCCCGTCTTGGCGCCTTTAGGAAAGGTAAATCGATTCTGCTGCGGCTCTACCAGCAACTCTGGCTCTTCAATATCGTCTGCTAAAGGATCAACCAGTCGCATGGTTTCATCCAAACCTGGCAAACTTTCGTCGTGACGTTCTTTGTCTTCCACCACAAGAGAAGAATAGCTACCAACCCACCAGTCGCGTTCTACGCGCCCAGTGAATTGACGAACCTGTGGCGCCAGCAATTCAATCTGAGCCATTTTGAAACGCGGCAACGTTGGCAACTCATCCGGTAAATCCTGCACGCTCATCTGTTCAGTACGATAACGTCCGCAAAGTCGTTCTAAACTCGGATATAAAGCGCCCGCCTCAAGCAACTCGCCTTCTGCGATCAAAGCGCCAACGCCACTAAGATGTACATCCGACGAAGCACCACGAGATTTATTGGCTTTTTTCCCCACTTCCATCGAACCGATAAAACACGCCTCTTTTGAGCGCGTCAATGCCACGTACGCCAAGCGAATTTCCGCTGCATACAACTCTTCTTTGTGGCGCTCGGTTTGCGCTTCATCTGGGTCAATGGCAATCCACAATTGCTGTTGATCGTCGTGAAAAAGCGCCGAAGTGCCTTGGTCTCGATAAGGCGTAAACGCAAACGGCAAATACACTATTGGGTATTCCAAGCCCTTACTTTTATGAATCGTCACAATTCGAACCAGCTCAGCGTCCGTTTCAAGACGAATCTTTTGCTCGTCACTGTTACCGTTGGGGTTTTGAATGGCTAACTTGAGATAGCGCAACACGCCTTCTTTGGAATCAAGTTCTAAGGATTTTTGCTGAAGTTTTTCGGTCAAATGCAGAAAATCCGTTAAGCGGCGCTCGCCACCGATATGACTCAGCATGTGCGTTGCCAATGCCACATCCTGCATAAATTCTCGTAACATGGGCAACAAGCCTTGCTGGTCCCACAGTTCCAAATAATGACGGAAAGCCTGTACCCATTTTTCGTAGACCACATCGTCGTGGTTTAACGTATCCAGCTCTTCCAACGACCATTCCACCAAACTGGTTGCCAACGCAGAACGCAGCTTATTTTCCTGTCCATTGGATAAAATGGCCGTCAGTACAATTAATAACTCACGTGCTTCGACCGTTTCAAATACAGACCCTTTGTCGCTCAAATACACACTGGCAATACCACGTTGCCGAAGAGCGTCTTTAAGCGCATTGGCTTGACTAAAATTGGTCACCAATAAGGCAACATCTTTGGGTCGCACGCCCTGTTCGCCAATCAAAGCCTGATTCAACTGGCCTTCGAGCAACAATTCATGCAAATGCGCGGCACAAGATTCCGCCATCGCATTGCGGTAATCCTTAGAAGAAACCGGCTCATCAGAATGACGATACAAGAATTGCAATGCCGCTTGAGTTTGACCTTGTCGAATAAATCGGCCCGCCACACCACGATCTTGCACTTCCACAAAGGGAATACCGCTCACTCGAAATGGTTCTTTTTGGGTCGTAAACAAACCATTAACCGATTGAATCATCGCCGCGGAAGAACGGTAATTGGTGGCCAAAGAATAGACTTTATCGACGTGTTTTTTGGCGGACAAATAAGTATAAATATCGGCACCACGAAACGCATAAATAGCCTGCTTTGGGTCGCCAATCATGATCAAACCCAACGCGTTTTGGTCAACTTGTGCGGATTCATAAATGGTCGAAAAAATCCGATATTGCACCGCGTCTGTGTCTTGAAATTCATCAATCAAAGCAATCGGATACAGATGACGAATCCGCTCCGCCAATTTACCGGCTTCGTCTTGCGTCAACGCCACATCAAGCGAGGTTAACAAATCCGTAAAAGTCAACGACTGTGTGCTACGCTTCCATCGCTTCATGCGTTCTTGCGTCTGTTGCCAAAGCTGTGTAAGCAGAACGGCTTTTAATCGGCCAGCATCAGGGAAGCTGTCGCGCAGAGATTGCACCAAATCAAAAAACTCATGGGCAGGTAAATCACCGCTTTTGCTTAATCGACTGGCGTGTTCATTAGTATCAAATTTTTCTAGGCTCTTATCCAATTCAAAACGGCTTGAATGAGCCCATTGCGTCATGGCTTGAATGTCTTTCGATGGGTCTTTGCGCCAGAAAGTGCGTTTGATACCACTTCGCTCAAGCGCTTCGACAATGTCGTGTGATTGTGACAGCCACATGGCTTTCACGCTTTTCATTGTTTGCTGCGCCTGACTCAAGGCGCTTTCCCAGTCGTAATCCGGTGCAACCATTTTGGCGTCAGGCTGATTATTCAGTAAATACAAATCTTTCAGCAAAGCATCAGGGTTTGACCAAATCGGCTGAATCAAGGCGGCTTTGGTGTCATCCATCGGATAAAACACGCTTCGCCAAACGTCTTTCACCGCCATCGACAACGGCGCCTGCTCATCGGTTTCAATGGTTTGTTGAAACAGCATGCGACTTTCAAAGGCATTTTGGCTCAACATACGCTGACAAAAACCATGGATGGTGAACACCGCGGCTTCATCCATTTGCTTTTCTGCATAAAGCAGCTTTTCAATAGCGCCGGATCGCTGAACATCGGACATTTTCGCCAACCAGTCTGCCAAAAAAACGTCTTTACTCTCACCTTGCAATAAGGCTTTTCGCGCCACACGAATCCGCTCGCGAATTCGTGCTTTTAGCTCTGCCGTGGCCGCTTCGGTAAAGGTCACCACCAAAATCTGATCAACCGTTAGCGGTTTGTCCAAATCACCGTCTTGCCCCGTTGGTACTAATAAACGCAAATACAGGTTGGCGATCGTATAGGTCTTCCCCGTACCCGCACTGGCTTCGATCAAACGTTTGCCAAACAAAGGAAACGTCAGCGCGTTGAGTTGCTCTGGAACAGCCGAAAAGCTCGACGTGGAATCACTCATTCCATCACCTCCAAGTGGCGGTGCATGGGCAACCAAATCTGCTCACACAAACGGACAAAGGTGTCTTTCTGATCGGTCAAATCAGCATAGTAGCGCTGCCAATAAGCGTCATCGACTTCACTACGAGTAAACATACTGCTGTTCTCTTGATAAATCTTCAACGCTTGCTCCCATGCTATGTCAGCGTCTTCTTCCGCTTTACTGGAACAATAACTTTTGCACCATGCATCGGCACTTTTTGCGGGCAAAGCAATCGGCTGGCATAAACCCAATTGCAGCAAGGCCAACATATTCGTTAAATGTTCCATGGCTTCTTTGGGCGGTATCAAGATGAAACTGTGCTGCAGCAACTTGCCCATTTTCGTAAGATTAATCAGATGATGTTGTTTTGGCGTGCCTTGTGCGCACAAAGCCAGATGCGCTATCCACGCTTGCATTTTTTGATGAGCAGACAAGTCACCAATACGATAAGACAAACGTGTGGTTGCCGTCGGCAAATCCAACCACGCTTGTAAAACAAGACTGCCCAGTGACAAGTTCACCTCAATGGGCTCACACTCTTCCAATGCATAACTTTGCAACACCGTCAGCAGTTGTCGGCATTGCCCTTGGCTTTGCTGTAAAGACAAACGCCCCAGCGCACCATAAGGCAAGGCACCCATAAGAGATAAACGCTCAACAAACGGCACTTCGTCGCCTTTTAACATGGCTTGCAGCAATGACTCCCGCAGTTGATAGCCTGCCAAACCATCTAATGCAAACGGTTCATCTTCTTGCTCATCTTCTTCTTTTAAATTCAAATAGGCTTTTAAACGGCGCTGAGTAAAGTATCGCGCCGGATGTGCAATAAAACGCGACAGCTCGTCAAGCGCCATATCAAAGCGAGACTGCTCTAATCCGTCCAGTGCTTTGAACCCTTGCGGCTCTTCTTCAACTTTTGCGCTCAACAACGCCGGTAGCCATTGCTCATCATAACTGTATAGACGTTTATCAAAGTGATTCGTCACCTCGTCTTGTTTATCATGAGAACAATAATAGGCAGGATTAAACGGCTGTAATGGATGCTCGACAATCAGCGTATTCAACAAGGCCGACTGAGCATCGTCTGGCGCCAACGCATGATCGCCTTCAAACACACAACTTTGGCCGATGTACTCCAATAACTCGCTGACCAAAATAGAAGGATTCTTGTCACTGTTATCTTGAATACTGCGTCCGACATAACTGATGTAGAAACAATCGCGCGCGGACATAAGCGCCTCAAGGAACAAATATTTGTCGTCTTCTCGTCGACTTCTATCACCACTGCGGTATTGCCCAACCATGAGATCAAAGCCCATGGGCGCCACACTGCGAGGATAATCCCCTTCGTTGAGCCCCAAAACACAAATCACTTTAAACGGCACAGAACGCATTGGCATCAAGGTGCAAAAATTCACTCGGCCGGCTAAAAAACGTTGACCGCCCTGAGATTCTTGCAACAAAGGCGATAACAGCTGTCGCAACACTTGCTGATCCAAAGGCGCGTCAAAATGCGCTTGTTGCCATTGCAGTGTCAAGGCATCCAATTGCTTACTCAACAAGGCAGGAAACCCATCGTCTTCATCGATCAAGAAAAACTGCTCGGACAAATAGTACAAGGTCGAAATCCATTCTTTCGGCGATAAAGACTGCATTAGGCGAGCTTGAGCATCATTGATGGCAACCAAAAACTCAGCCAACTTACCCGCCACCGACGCTTCCAATCCTTCTACGTCGCCATAACTCAAGGTGCCTTGCCAAATATGATCGTGACCCATGGCATAACCCAACAACATGCGGCGCACGCCGTTTAGCCAAGTATGAGATTCCTGCATGGGCAAATCGTGTTGCTCGGCGGTGTGCCCATCCAATCCCCAGCGCACGCCAACTTCCGTCGACCATTGGCGAATACGCTCTAGTTCATCTGACGTTAATTCAAATCGCGCCAGCACCGCGGGCACTTCCAACACACTGATTAATTCCGATAAGGTAAAACGACTTTCGGCCAGTCCTAGCAAATACAAATAGGCATCGACGATTGGATTTTCCATGCCACCGGATTGGTCGATCAAGGCAAACGGAATACGCTTTCTGCTTTGTGCTTGACCGCTCCCTTTATTTTGCCCACTCCCTTTATTTTGCCCGAAGACCGCCTTCACAAAAGGGCTGTAGGCGTTGACGTCGGGTAACATCACGATGATGTCTTTTGGGGTCAGGCTGGGGTTTTGCTCGAACATTTGCAGTAATTGATCGTGCAATACTTCCACTTCACGCAATGGGCTGTGGCAAAGATGCACACGAATGCTTTGATCATCCACCGCGATACGATGTCGATATTCGGCGCTGGTCATGGTCGAATCTCTTTCTTCTTGAGATCCGTGGTTTTCTAAGGTCAGCACATCTTGCTGAACCCATTGCAACAAACCATTCGATTGTTGGCTTTGATAATCTTCAAAGACTTCTAACTCACTGTCTGCCATCTCTTGAAGCTGCGCAATATAATCTCGGCCTAATCGCCCCCAGCTGGCCAGTAGCGGATTAGCGTCTAGATGTAATGTGTCGGTGCTCAACCCAGGCTTGAGGGTTTGGCGTTTTATTTCTCGTCCAAGGTAATGCTTGTCAACGACGTCGCCCCAATAAAAACGACAGGGATTTTGTAGGAAAAGATGCACATCAATCCAACCCGATGCCGCGAGTACTCGTAAGGATTCAAGCGTATTAGGTGGTAAAGAAGAAACGCCAAAAATAAAAATACGTTCAGGAACGCCAACAGGACGAGTCGAAGACTGCGCGGCGTCTTGCAAGGCTTCAATCAAATTACCACGATGATACAAGGACGTACCTTGTTCGCTCACATCAGCCACCAAATCTCGCCATAAAATGGCTTGCCATGGTTGCTGCTCAAACAAGGCTTCTAAGGCTTTGTCCGTACCTTTGTCAAAAGCACCGCTCGCTTCCCAAATTTTGATCCAATCAGGACGATACACCAAATATTGGTCATAAATATCGGCAATGCTGCTGCATAGCTGAAAGCGCCGAACCTGTGAATCATCTTCTTCTAAATACCAGCTAAGCGCTTGGAATTCATCATCACCCAAACGCGAATCCAATAAACGCATCAAACGCCACACCAAAAACGGTTTATTGAATTCACTTTGCGCCGGAATATCGTCAAGCGTCTGTGAAAAGGTTTGCCAAACAAACGTCGAGGGAAGAGGAAAAACTAAACCCGCGGCAATAGAATGAGATTGTGCCAAAAACATTTTTAACCACTGAGCCATCCCTGGGTTTTGCACCAAGATACACTCATCATCAAAAGGGTTTTCTGGCGGTGAAAGAGCCAAAATCTTAGCCAGTAACACAGCTAAATCCTCTAGACGGTTACCTGTGTAAAGTTGAAACATGCACGAGCCCTACGCTTTAGAAAAAAGATCAATAAAACAGTTTAGAAAAAGGTCGCCATTCAATGAAAGGGAAAGTTAAGCAAAACTCTCGACCAATAATGAAATCTACAACAAGCCTAACCTTGGACAAGGTAAAAAAGAAGAAGGGATTTGAGTTGTTTAGTATTTGAATTGCTAATGGTGGAGCCTAGCGGGATCGAACCGCTGACCTGTTCGCTGCCAGCGAACCGCTCTCCCAGCTGAGCTAAGGCCCCACAAAACGCGTAGCGTCAGTGGACAGAGTGTCCTGAGATTGTTGTTTTCCACTTCCAACAGTAACAATTGAAATTGGTGGAGCCTAGCGGGATCGAACCGCTGACCTGTTCGCTGCCAGCGAACCGCTCTCCCAGCTGAGCTAAGGCCCCAAAACAGCGGTGAATTCTATGGACACTAGTAATTACTGTCAACCTTTTTGACACCCATTTCAATTTTATCAAACAACAAAACGGCTTCCATGCCGTTCCTATTGTAACGAGGGAGAAATGTGTGTTTCTATGGTCTGTTGTTATAAAAAATATAAAGCAGCAATGATACCAAAGACCATAGGCAATAAGAGGCACGTATGATTGAATTTCCAACGGTGTTAGATGATCTAATGATGGCTCAGCAACCAATACTCAAAAGAACAAAAGAAATTTTTGGGTATGAGCTTTTATTCCGTGGAAAGGACGCTCTAAATGCCAACGTTTCAAATGGCGAAACCGCTACCAGCCAAGTTTTGGTTAACCTGTGTATTGGTATCACAAAATTAGAGTCACAATTAAGAAAACCTTTTTTTATCAATATGACAACAGAACTTATATTGTCTGATGCATTTTTCCCGATTGACCCTGATACGGTTTATATCGAAATACTCGAAAACCAAAAGCTAACCCCAGAGTTTTTTAAGGCCTTAAAAAAGTGGCGCTCCGCTGGTTATCGATTTGCCCTAGACGATTATCAATTTGATGCCGCTTATGAAGCTTTACTACCATGGGTATCCATTGTCAAAATTGACGTTCTTGCAACGCCCCCTGAAAAGTACTTAAAAAAAATCACTGAACTCAAAGCAAGAGGGTTTATCTTACTTGCTGAAAAAGTGGAAGATTTAGCAATGTTTGAGCTTTGCAAAAAGCTTGGATTCGACCTGTTCCAAGGCTATTTTCTACAACGACCAGAACTCATTAAAGGCAAAAAAATAGACTCTGCAACGCATGGCGCCATAGAACTGGTTAATGCACTGCAAAACAAAGACGTTAGTATAGAAACGGTTACTGATCTAGTCGGTAAAAACCCAAAATTGTCTTATCAACTATTACGTATCCTTAATAGCCCAGTGTGCGGTGTACCTAAAACCGTGGTATCGATTAAAGAAGCGGTCATCTTTTTAGGGCTTGTGAAGTTAAAAAAATGGGCACTACTTATCACACTAACGTCATCAACCAACCAACCGATGGCTTTACTCAAAGTACTGTTAACTCGTGGACGCTGTTGCCAACTGCTTGCTGAAAGTAAAAAATCCAGCTTGCCTGATTCTGCTTTCATGGTGGGCTTGATGTCCGGTATAGACGCCGTCTTCAACGTAGAAAAATCCGTTGTATTAAAGCAAATCGCGCTCGATAAAAACTCTCTCGCTGCCATCATGACTCAATCCGGAGAATTAGGTGCTTATTTGACCCAGACCTTAAACTGCGAAGAACAAAACTGGGACGACATTGAATCTATGTCAGCAACAGAAAGAACGACCTTAAATCGAGCATTCCTGGACGCTATGTTGTGGTCAGATGAGGTAGTGAAGTCTATTAACTAAATTAAATGTGTTTATTTTAGGTTAAACGATTGACACCTATACAAAAAAACATAGAATACGTTTCACCTTTTTCAAGGCCAGTGCGGTGGAATTGGTAGACACGACGGATTCAAAATCGATAGTGTGTATCTGTCTTTAGGTTGAAAAACCTTAAAAATCAACACCTTGAAAAATAAAACCTATCAAAAAAAGTTGTATTAAAGTATTACAGCTTTTTAAAAATATGCGAGTGTGGCGGAATTGGTAGACGCGGTGGATTCAAAATCCATTTTTTTCGGAAGTGGGAGTTCGATTCTCCCCATTCGCACCATATTTATAAAGAAAAGCTCCTCATGTAGGGGCTTTTTTTTGTCTAAAATAAGAGTTTTTACAAACTTACATCACTTGATAATCAATCCCCTACTATCCACAGTAAGAGCCAAAGATAAGATATCAACTGCAACTTTCAAAGAAATGTATTTTATAAAAAATACTCTCTAGTGAACTTTGGTAAGTTCCAATCAGAAACTAACACTTTTTTAAAACAAATAAGCAGAAAAACCATTGTAAGAATTGCGTAATAAGATAGATTATATTAGGATGAATTCGATTAAAATATGACCTATCGGTTAAAAACACTATTTATTAAATATAAGGATTTGTAAATGAAAAATAGTATTTCTGCAATTATTCTATCTTGTTGTGTAAGCACTGCATTTGCGGCTGACGATTTCCATTTTGGAATTGAAGGTGGATTAGTTGCATCAGAAATAGATGTAGATGACGGGGCTCAATCATTAGCAAATAAAACAGGACGTACCATATATTATACGCGTGAAAGAGGAGCACCTTCGTTTCGAATTTTTGGAACATTTCCGACATCTGAAAATGTAAATATTGAAATCGGTTATCTTAATACATCCAGCATTGATGTTGATTTTAGTGCATCAGGAACAACAGATACAATCAATGCAGCAGTTGAAATATCTGGCCTAGACTTCGGCATTAAATATAATCCTAAAGAAAGTTTTTACCTTAAAGCTGGTGTTCATCGTTATAAAATAGAATCAAATGTAACAGGTCAAATTGCTGGTTATACTTTCGTATCGTCATCAGAAACAGGTATTGGTCCATTTTTTGGTGCAGGTTATCAGGCAAATGAGCATTTAACGGTAGGTATTAACTTCCTAGCAAGCATTGGTGGAAATTCAGATAATAGTGCTTCATATGCATACGTTGGTTATCAGTTTTAAATCTTCAAAAGTAAAACTGTATTAGTTCAAGAATTTTTACAGAAATGCGTGTCTATTTGAGTCCGCCCAGCGCCACCATATATATTAAAGTCCTCTCTGTGGCTTTAATATATATCCCGCCAAAAAACCTTATCTCTTAACTGAAAGCCTTTATAAAACACTCCATAAAGATCATTTAAACGCCTTATATACCCTCATCGCTTCGCTCTTTGGCACTTCCAGAAACGCCCGAAGGGCATATCCCTTTAATCTCTTAATGCACTTAAATAAAACTTACTTTTGTTTTTTCGTCTATTTGAAAAAATAAAAGCAAGAAAGTTAAAGTCACTCCACTCTTTTATTATTAATTCTTGTATTAAAGATCTTAGTTAAAGATCTTAATTAATAGGGGGGTATTCACTTCGCATTGGGGGGAGCATTCATTTCGCTTTAGGGGGGTAATTCAATTCGCGTCTGGGGGGATGCTCATTTCGCATTGTTTATATTTGACATTATTAAAAATTATGTTTAATTGAATATTAGAAACAAAAAAAATCGCGTACAAATTAATGTATACGATTTTTAAAAAGCTTCCGTCTCACTGGAATAATTAAAAATATATCATCAAATATTAATTTGTCAAACAATATATTGTAAAACTTATCATTCCAAAAAAGAAGTTTTTAAACTTAAATAAGAAATAATGAGCAATGAACGAATTAATATTTTTATCACTAACTAAAGAAATTATGAAACCAAAGAATGAATTACATAAATATCTATTTGATTTTGAAGACAATGTAAGATTTAAAATATTTTTAGCAATACTTTCAATATCAACAACTATCTACAAAAAAAATAAAGTAGATCACATACAAACTTTCTCAATAGATGGGTTACTAGGTGTAAATAGCTTTTTACCCCGCTCAGGAAAATTAACATTTAATATAATTGAAGATTTCATAAATTCATTAAAATCACCTTTTTTTGAAACTATTTCAGTAGATAAAAAATTAGTGAGCTTTAAGCTTTCGTATAAATACATTAGCGAAATGAATAAAAACACTGGATTTAATAAAATCGAATTGAAAAAGTTAAAGTCTTGTAGAGATATTAAAGCTACAAAATTGGCTTTAATTATAGAAAACCACAAAAAGGGCTATTTACATCTAAATTATTTATTGGATGTTCTAAAAGTCCCAGATAAAAAACAAAGAAAAGAAAGGATAAAGCAAATAAAAAACGCTTTCAAAAGCATAAATGTAGATTTTGAGTATAAATATCCAGCCAATCAAAACGCACCTGTTTTAGAAGATCATTATAAATTTCATTATTAAAATTAATTATTTTATCGCAGTCTTACTTTAATGCTATTTTTTATAGGATCATCGCAATCAAAGCTCTCTCTTTGAATTGAGCTTCTAATTTTAAGCTCTTCTTTTACCCTTTGAGCGTCTTTTTCGTGAAGCATATCATTGTCTAACAATTCGTTTAAATGCTTCGTTTTGAGACGTTCTCCATTCATAGCCTCTTTAATCTGATTTATCGTTAGCTTTTCAGTCGTTTTAAAAAATAAAAGATCATCTTTATTGTCGTTGTAAGCTATCTTCATAGCTTTTAAGACAAGCTCTTTGTTATCAGAAGTTGCACCAGTCCAACCTATTTCTTTAGCGTATTGATAAGCTAGCTTGATATCGTATTCATTCATATTTTGACCAAATGAAATCAAATCTTTGTTTTCAGAAACCTTCAAATTATAGTTATGTGGACGCTCGTTATACTTCTTTTTAGCGTAGTAAATGAAAGTTTCACCCTTTCTATCGACTTGCATGTAGTTGTTGTTTATCTGCTCGACATCAATCGGATTATTGCTATATGAGTTAGAGACTTGATTGAAGCTGTATGAGTTGTAATTATGTAGTAAGTTGAAGAGATCTGGATCGTTTTTCTTTAATTTTCCGTATGTTAGATAAGAGTTAACGTTGCCACCTGCAATGCTTAAATCACTGTCTAAATCAGTGAATGTAATGCCTCCATTGCCATTCTCTCTTTCAACTACCGTAATCTCTATATTTTCAGCGTTTAACGCCCTTACAAAGCCTTGCGAAGTGTTTTCACCTCGATACAAATCATTGATTTTAGATTTAAGATCATCATATTTTTCAGTAGATGTAATAATTTCATTTTTTTTGTTTTTTTCGGTAGAAATAGCATTTCCTGCTTTATCTACAATCGTTTTAAGTTCATGAATTTCAGAATCTAGGCTATCTATACCTTTATAATGACTTTGAATGACCTCTTTTATAGCTGCATCGTGCTTTTTTATTTCAACAGTACAACTATCAACGATTTGTTTTTTATAGTCTTCATCAATTTTAAGTTGATCAGTAAACAGATTTTTTAACTTACCAAATATTGAATATTTAACAGGTTTATTAACTTCATCAATTTCATTTTTAAGATTTGTAATTTCGCCATACATTACATTTTTTTTGGCTGAAAGATTACTTTTAGTTTTAACAATACTTTTAATATTTTTATCTACTCCAATCTGTGCTTGGTATCTAATCTGCCCTTTTTCGTTAATTAAGAAATCACTCTCAATTATCTTATTTTTGTTTATTTTTATGAAATCATCACTTTTCTTAGGTATGTAGATTTTTGCCTTTTTTCCATTCTTATCAATTTTCCAGAAATAGTTATTGGGGTCATTTCTGCCTGTTAAGGTTAAGCTATATTTTTTCTCTATTTTTTGGGCGGCGATCTGCTTTTTTTTAACTGAAAATTTCTGACGGTAGTAATTGCCTTCCTCATCGAAATAGCATCTTACAACGTGAAAATGTAGCTTCCCACTATCGACCTGCGGCCAGATAATGTAGGGCGTTTTATCAAAATTTGCATCATAGATTTTAGCCGTTTCTACGACCATTTTTTTGAGTTGGTCAAGGCTAAATCTTTCGTCATCGTCTCTCGAAAATGAAATGATAGAATGTTCATATAGGTATTTTTGTCGTGAATTTTTAGATAGATTTTTATTGCTATCTACCATCATCAGAAAATCATCTGTTAAATGCTTGTAATCCGCTCTATCATTGACATTAGAGCAATAGCCTATGTTTGAATAAACATCAATCAGACGTTGATTATTGTCATTGTTTAGACCGATTTTATTGTTCGAATTATAATCAATGATTTTTCTTAAATCGCTGATACTTTGGCCTTCGTGTTTTTGTGAGAATATAGCCATTATCACTTACTCCCCACTTGCTTCACTCGCTTAACGAATGTGCTTTTTACTTTTAAAACCTCCCTAAAAAAACCATGTATTTTTTTAGCGTCTTCATCGCTAACTTTGCCGTTTTCATTAGCGATCTTTGCCAATTGATTAAGATTGTTACCTTGCTTGATAAGGTGATTTATTAGCTTTAAAGAAACGCCTCCCTTATCGACATACACTTTCTGAAAGCCTCGACCATTGTTTATAAAATGTACGAAAAAATCTTCCCAGGTCTTGTAGCCAGAGATCGCTTTAAGGTCATTCAAAGCTTGATAGTTGTCGTCATCAAGTCTCACATTTATACTTTTTCTTCTCTTATTTTTATTCTTGTTCTCCATCGTTAACACTCTCTTATGTCTCTATAATTTATCCAAATGCAATGCGGAAAATTATTTATTACTATCTCCTTTATGTTATAAAAATTAACCTTTAATTTTTCATTTTCGAAGAAAATCAAGTCGGATGGGGGTACCCCACCCACTACTTGCAATGTAATTATATTTATCACTAATTTTATTTATGTCAAATTAGGTATGATTGAATATCATATAGAGAGGAGATATAGAGAAATGCGGCTTCGCCTTGTTTCTGAGTGTTTAGTTAATCCATAATAGTATTAAAAAAACTTTCTGCTTCTTTTTCAAAACTTTCCATTTCTTCTTTTGTTGGATCAGGAGGGACATCATAAAGTAAAATATCATTTTCATCATATTTAACACTTTTCAATACTTTTTTTAATTCTCTTTCGTGTGCTGGATAATTTGTCAAACTGTCAATATGAGTTTGTTCTGTTAACATATAATTATCATAATGCTTTTGTATCATTTCTACTGAAGATCCAACATATTTAGCAATCAAATAAATATTAACATTTTGGGATAAACGCTTAGTAATGAAATAATGACGACAGCAATACAGTGTATAATGATTTTTTATAAAATTATTTTCTTTCATATACTTCATAAATTGGCCAAAAATATCACTATATTCAGTCATTTTACCGAAAGATGATTCTAAAATATTTTTCCTAACAAATATAAAATTATCTTCTCCTATATTTTTTTCTGGATTTTGTATTTTACAAATTTCTACTAAAGCGCAAATTGCTTTTCTACTTATTGCGATTTGACGAGGTTTAGAGTACCCCTTCGTTTTTCCTTTAGTAATTTTTATGAAATAATTTTCATTTTCTTTATCGTAAATAATGTCATTATATTTTAAATTTTTAACTTCCTCGCCTGTTCTCACTCCGGTTTCAATTAAAAAAATGAAGTAATGATACAATATTTTTCTATACTCTTTTGTTTTGAAATTTACTTTTTTTATAGAATGGAAGTTTTCTAAATGTGTTAAAATTATTTTAAGGTCTTCGTTTGTAAACGCTTCTCGAACTTCAACTATTTCACTTTTAACTTTCGGCAACTCTGGAAGGTCAGACTTTTTCATCAATTTCTCTTCCAGAAGGTAATCAAAAATCATTCTAAAACAAGTTTTGTTGATATTTTTTCTTGTAGCAGACAATTTTTGACTTTCAAAATATAATTTAATATTTTTTGAAGTAAACTCTTCAATCGATTGACCATTAAAAAATGGCTTGATGAAATTATTTAATACCGTCGTATAGTCTCTATAAACGGATAGTTGAGCTTCTTTATTGTTTAAGTTCTCAATGACCTTTAAAAGCACTGTTTCAAGCATCAAACGACTATTGGTAAGTATGGGTAAGCCTTCTTTTTTTCTATTCTCTAACTCGCTTCTCAACTCCCAAGCTCTGAACTTCGCTTCCTCCTCGTCAGGAGTGCCCAAATTACGCCTTATATCCTTTCCTGCTACTCTCACACGCACGTAAAAATTTTTGGCGTGCTTTTGCCTGTAAATGGCCAATCCCTTTGCTAATTTTTCGTAGGTAGGTATCATATGTGAAAATCTCTTAAAACATAAAAGTATTACAGAAAGTATTACACAACTTTCATTTAATGTTTTAAGACTATGATATTCAAGGCTTTTTTACAAGCCAGTAGCAATTCAAAATCCGTTGCCTTCGGGTGTGGCGGTTCGAGTCCGCCTACTGGTACCAACATAAAAAAAGCGCTTACTTCGGTAAGCGCTTTTTTTTTGCCTATTTAGTGCTCATCAAATTAATGGTCATCAAAACCATGAAGCACATAATCTGGTAAATCTTCTTCATTCGGTATTGGTGTCGAAGCGCCTGTTTCATCAATCGCAACAAACTTAAACATCCCTTCTGTCACTTTTTCGCGCTGACCAATACGGCCACGACGAACCCAAGCTTCAACAAGAATATTCATCGATGTACGGCCCACCGACTCTACTGTCGTATAAACACCTAGAATATCACCGACTTTGACAGGTCGAATAAAACTCATACTATCCAACGCCACTGTTACAACACGAGATTGAGCTCGCTGTCCGGCACAGATACCCGCAGCAATATCCATTTGCGAAACCACCCAACCACCAAAAATATCACCGGCAGGATTTGTATCCCCTGGCATCGCGACCGTCCTAGTCGTAAGACGACCCTTTGCCTTTTCTTCAAACCCTGACATAACGCTCTCTCATCGGTTTTTATCATTTTTGGACATTGCTTGTTTACTCTGTTTTAAAAAGCACAGAATAAAAAAATGATATCACAGACAACCCAAAACACTTACCGTAATAAAGGAAAATATCAAAGCGCCTTCACCACGTCTGACTCATAATAAATCGCCGTTCCAGTTACTTCTGCCGTAGGGAAAGAAAAGCTTGAACCGATGGAAGTACCAACCCCACCGCCACTGCCGACAGCCAAGCCAACACCGGTACCTAAACGTCGAAACGACAACTGCGTGACGCCATCCAGAATCACACCATTTGCACCAATCTTAGCCGCCTGCTCTCGCATCTCTAGAGTGGCCTTTTCCTTCCTAGACGCTTCTGAGAAGCCATTGTCACTCGATGCTCGTACACTGCCAATTATTTCATAGTCGAACGCAGGCGCTTCTGCAAACACAGACACTTGATCCACTTCAATCTCTGGACGCTGCTGCCCCGTGACCACATGAGACCCGGAAGCACAGCCGAACAAAAGCACAGGCAATACCAACACTGATAGGTTTTTTATACGTTTCATCATTTTACCAACCTCATCTGAAGTTCAACATCATGACAGTGTTACATAAATAGAATGAAAGCAGATAGATAACACTGTGGATTTTTGAACAGAAGGGATACAAACTAAATAGCCCATAAGCGAGTAGACTACTTCTTATCTATGATTAAAGCGAAAGCGTCATCAATAAGATTAGACTCAGTATCACAGACCACCAAAATAACTTCACACACCAAAAAACGATATAAAAACAACGAGGTTCAGATGAGCGAATTATTAGAAAAAGACATTTCATGTCCTTATTGTGGCGAAAGCATCGACGTCGTCATCGAAATACTAGAGGAAAATCAAGAATACATTGAAGATTGCCAAGTCTGCTGCCGACCTATTGTCTTCAATATTGAAGTAGCATTTGATGGCTCACCTTCGATTTCTGTCCACTCGGAAGATGAGACTTATTGAGCCGCTAGGCTTTAATACGAATGCTCCAACAAAGCTTGAGAAAACAGGACTTCTCAAACACACCAATACAAACAAAAGCTGAAACCGCCCTAGCTGAAAAGCTAGCACAACTAATCCAGACGCTAAACAAGCCGAAAGAGTCAGACAACAAAACCCTATGGGCATCAGACGAATGCGCCGCTTACCTTGGGTTGTCAAAAAAGAAATTCATGGGCGACGTAGCGTGTAAACGCACCTTCCCACAAGCAAGAAACGTAGGCGGATCAGAAAACCGCACCAACTGGCGCTGGATCGCAAGCGAAGTCATGTCCTGGGCGCTGGCCCAAAGCATCACTACCAAGCATTGAAGCAAACAGCAGACACAAAAAAAACCGCCAAAAGGCGGTTTTTTTATGTCTATTAAATATTTTGGCTTATTTTTCAAACAAGAATATACGCTGAACTAGCGCACAGATCCTCTCATACCATTTTTATATTTCTCATTGTCATTAATCATCTCCTTGACTAGGTCAAAGCTTTTCATCGAACTAAAAATATATGTGTTGGAAAATATTACTTGTAAGCAATTACAATGAATCACTTGGGCACTTCCAACTTTATAAGCTTCTCCAGAGAGCAATCCAGACAAAGTTTTTTCAGACTCTGCAATATTTCTATTAAGTTCTCCTTCAAGCGGAGAACCTTCTTTTTTCCTTATAGCTTCATCAAATCCATGGACCATATCAGCAATAAGCTCTGGACATAACAACGCCAAACAGTATTTGCTTGATATAGGGAAATATATTTCCGTTCCCTTTACAGCTAAGCCTAAATTACTTCCACCAAAACGGCTTGGTAAAAAATTAGATCTAGATACTGGATTATCTCCAATATAAAAGTTTTCACCTTTTGGCGCTTCATAAAGCGCCCATAATTTGTTTAAAAAGTACGGTAAGTACGTCTCCCTAACCTCTGCCAATAACTCTGCTGTATACAGTTTAAGAGAGTCTTCGGAAATCATATCTTGAACATCTTGACCAGAAAAAAGGCCATTCTTTTCCCCAAATTTGGATGAAACTACTTTAGAAAACTTGAGTACCATATCTTTGAAATTCTCTCTTACATCTCTAGTCCTAACAAATTGTACTGCTAGAAAAAGTGCAAGCTGATATTTTTGCTCATCAGATAGTCCTTTTAAACTTTTCTCATCTATTATTTTATCAATAATTACAGAAACTTCCCCTTCTAGTTCAGATAAAGCAACTTCCCATGTATGCTCACTACCATCTTTTAAGATGAAATTATAAAAGTGATTTTCGCTCGCAACATTTTTAGTATTAGAAGAGAATATTCGACCATTTTTCTTATCAAAGACATGAACTTGATTCTTTTTATGCATGAAGTTTTTCAGAATAAACTGAGGGACGTAGTGCTGAATTTTTGCTATTCCATTATTACTCATAAAACCCTCTTTTAAAAATCCAAAAACGCAGACATGTTCAAATAAAACACTCCGGATAAGAATTTTTAATTTTTTCTATCTTATCATTTAGGACATTTATTTCATCTCTCTTGTTATTTAGAATAACCCAACCACACCCTAATTTATATGAAATCAACTCATCTCTACTGAAGTTATATGACTCACATTTTTTTCCATCTACGAAAAAATAAATTTCACAATCTACAAGACGAACATCGAAATCAATGACTTTGTAATTCATAATCATTTAATTCACTCACTTTAAAAACGACTTAAGTAAACCTAACCCATTCTTGTTCCTTTAGGATGATAAGGGGATGCCCACTTTCTCTTAGCTCTATCGCCTTTTGTATCTTGCGGCCAAAACTGGTGTGTTTCCAATCTGGCGACACTTGCACTTGGGAGCCAATAACTACGTAATGAATCGATTTGCTCGGGTCTTTACGAGGCGTAGCGCCCAGTTTGGCGGCAATGGCTTCTACTTCTTTGCGGGTGCCTGTATTGAATACACCGGTAAAACAAATGGCCGCACGCTCGTGGTTCATGGATTCTATCTAAAATATATAGGAGTTATCATAATAACCACCTTCGATTGGTTTCTTTAATCGTTTAGTAGTAAAAGCTTTTACTATTTAATAAAAGAAGATTTATTGATGGATTTTTGCAATTCATTTGAAAATTTTCTTATACCTTCAATTGCAATATAAAAATCTTCAGGAATAATTTCTATTTCCTTACCATCAAAATCACGTCCATTTCTATGAACAATATCGTGCCTCAATTTACATATCTTTATTACATCAGACACATCAAGATCACTAAGATTCACATTTAATACCTGTTCATACATTTCTTTAACATTGGGTATATTATGAAATGAAAATTCATTCAAATATTTAAAAACTAAAGACCTAATATCTAAGTTTGTATCAGTTAATTCCAATAACTTTACATTTTTAAGAATTTTAAATTTTCTAATTGAGTTTCTAAGAAAATCATCATCTTCAGATATAATAGACTTTAGAGTGTCCGCCAAAAAAGACTCTAACAATGTTACTGAGTACGCATAAAACATTCTTACTGACATATTAGTATGAAATTGAAAAATCTTTTGATGTTGAGTAACTAAGTGATCTTCCATCATCGCCTTCAACCCATCTAATTCATTAATAAACATCTGATGAATGTTAGAAGAACCATTTTTTCTAAGCCACTCTAATTCAGCCTTCCATTCAGCTTCTTCATATAAACTTTCTTCATAATTTGAATATTCATGAACTAACTGTCGGTATTCGATAGAATCTTCATCAGCATCATCAAGACGATCTCTAACCCACTTTTCCATCTTTTCATTTCCCATTTCTATCATCAAATCTGACAAATGGCCCATGATTACATTCCTTTAATAATAAATATGGTCAGAATAAAATTAACGTCTAGTTCTGTCCTTTTTCTACTTTAATCGCCTAGTGAAAGCATCACTTATTAGCTATTAACAATAGACTAAATAAACCTAACCCATTCTTGTTCCGTTAGGATGATAAGCGGATGCCCGCTATCTCTTAGCTCTATCGCTTTTTGTATCTTGCGGCCAAAGCTGGTGTGCTTCCAATCTGGCGACACTTGAGAGCCAATCACCACATAATGAATCGATTTGCTCGGGACTTTACGAGGCGTAGCGCCAAGCCTGATGGCAATCGCTTCTACTTCTTTTCGGGTGCCTGTGTTGAATACACCGGTAAAACACATGGCCGCACGCTCGTGGTTCATGGATTCGATGCTGTCTGCGATGTGGTCCATAGGGTGTGCATCGGCGGCGCCCGTTTCTAGGAAGCGAATACCAGCCGTCTGTTTTAGAAAAGACAGTAAGGCTTCTTCATCGGAAGGTGTGGCTTGTTTAAGCGCTGAAAACTCGACCATTTTCATTGCCACGCTTCTTACTGTCGCGTCATCAACCAAATCGATATGTTTGTTTAGCCACTCATGGAGATAGGAAAATTCGTCTGCATTTATTTGATCGTCTGCCACAATGCCACTGATTAACCCTAGAAACTCATTCAGATAGTCAGAAGCGGTGACGTCTTCAAATGATCGAAACTCGATAATGCAAGTAATGAGAGCGTTTAGGTCGTCTAACTCTTCCGCGGTGAACTTACCATCCGCTAACGCATCGCTGATTGAGTCCAACAAGTCGATGGCGTCGGGATCATTGCGCAATGGTTTTGAGTCTAACAACCAAGTATTTAGGTAAAGGGCTTCCATCGTGTTCAATGCTGTATCAGCCACCACACCTTGCAAAATCCCCTTTAAGGAGTAAATGGCTTTTTTCTTATTGCTAGAAAACGCGTAGTTTGGTGTTGAACTGTCCATGATTACTCCTTTAACCTGAATTGATGTTATGTATCTCGTTTAATTAACAGTCTATCTTTATTTTCTCTAAAGAATATATTCATACTCATACATGCAAAAAACCATGTTAAATAGTCCTCCAAATTATAACCATCGAGAAAGACTATTTTATACAGCCAATAAAGCGCATACATGTTAAAAGATAGAATCTCTCAAAATATAAATTAATTTTCTCTTCAATCTTAGATTGGATATCACTAAAATTTTTATTCATAATTAAAACTCATCAATACCCATATAAAGACAAAAAAATTCTCTGCATGTTAATTTTTAAAAATATCTATAAATTGAAAATACTAATTTTTCACCTGGTAATGTTCTCGGTGGTACTGGATAAACTCTAGTTCAATCTTGTGATTTTTTACTGTCTTCAATTCGCTATCTATATCTATACCAATAAGCTTTAAGTCATCAGCAATGCTAAAACCACCGTTATCAAACAGCACGTGGTGATTAGGACAAAAACAGAGGATGTTACTTTCTACATCAGGCCCGTTGTGCGGCTGATCGAGTAGTGTGATGTGAGCGGCTTCGGTAATCCAATCTTCCCGCTTTGGGTTTATTCGTGTTAACCCTTCTTGGTTCTTACACTCTTCCATAGATCATCCGTTGAACGTGTGTGATATTTAATCTATTCACGTTAATCCGTTTTTGCTATCTGAACTAGCCGAGAAATGTATAGTTTCTGTAAGTCACTGGCTGCTGAAACAACAACCAACGTACCTAGCTAAATTTCAGACACAAAAAAAACCGCCAATTGTGCGGTTAATTTTTTGATGTTCGGTTGACGGCCTAACATCCTGTGCGCAGTGCACCATCTCATCGATAAACAAATGATACCGCTTCTTCAACGCATATCAAAAAGCAAGTTATCAATATAAAGCCGAAATAACGTCATTCATGTATGATTAAATCAAAGGATATTTTTAATAAAGGACTACTAAAAATGGCTCTGAAATTTCATCCAAAACCCGGCACAATTCTAATGTGTGACTTTGATACAGGATTTCAAGTACCTGAAATGGTCAAAAATCGTCCTGTTATAGTTCTCTCCCCAAAGCGAAAAAGATGCTCGGGGCTTTGCACGGTCGTCGCAATCAGTACAAGAGAGCCCGATGAAATTGACAACTGGTGCTATCAGCTACCTAAAGAATCCATGCCTAACTTAAGGTTCTATCAGGGGAAAACTTCTTGGGTCAAAGGCGACATGGTTTATAGGGTTAGTTTCAATCGCCTAAATTTGATCAAGGTTGGCAAAGATAAAAACTCGGGGAACAGACTGTATTTCGACCAGTCATTAGAACCAAATCAATTGAAACATGTATATAGCTGTGTTTTGAACGCCCTAAACCTAGATAAACTGACACAATACTTGTAACACCAATTAAGGAAACTACTTTTGTGACATGTCACAAAAGTCAGATTCACTTGACGTGACGCGTCACGTATCTATAATTATTGATGTTCCTGCGCTGTTTCGGCATCAGGCTTTGAGACTACTGGTAACAGTAGCTAGCTACGGAAACGGCGATGACAAGCTATCTGTGGCTATGTAATTAGGCTCCGAAAGGGGCCTTTGTCATTTCTAATACCTCCCTATTTTTATTCCCCAAAATTATTAACTAATCCAACATCAACGCAATATCGCCCATGTCTGGTACGTAGTAAACACGCTGCAGGATTCTTAGATCTGTATGGCCTGATATTTTCGCTAGGTTTAATACATCTACTTTGGTGGCTAGTCGCGTTAGTGCTTCCCGCCTTAGGTCGTGAAAGTGAAGATCATCTATTAGGCACTTGTTACGTATCTTTCTAAAATTCACATCAAGCGAGTCTGACTTTAGGTTAAAGGCTTTTAGCCTGCAGTCATCTAAGGTTTTGAGCTTTTCCAATACTTTCACCGCTGTGGTGGATAACGGCACGGTACGAGGGTTACCGTTCTTTGTTTTAGGTAAATGAACGGTGCGTCTTTCTAAATTCACGTCTTCCCATGTTATGCCGCAAATCTCACCGGCACGCATGGCGGTTTCTATGGCAAAGACAATAGCCGCGCCGATACGCTCGCTTTTGGATTCTGGCGGTATCTCTATGTCGTATTGTGTGGCGATCATCAGTTGTTCGAATTCGCCTGGTAACAGCCGCCTAGTCCGCGCATCCGGCTCTTTGGGACGCTTCACCCTTGTCATTGGGTTTTCTTTCAACCAGCCCCATTCCTTCATACATTGACTACAGATAGCAGACAACATAGTCCATTCACGTAACACAGTGCTAACGGCTACTTTTTGCAGGCGTCTGTCTCGCCATTCGGCAAAGTGTTTTGATTGAAGGTCTTGAAGGGAAATAAAACAAAGTGGGTCTGCTGGTTCGTCGGCGCTTTTGCCTAACCAACGCTCAATTCTTCGGATTTCGAATTTTTGACCACGTTTAGTCACACTGACCGTATCACGGTAGCGTTCTAGCGCTTCACTAAAAGGACGATCTGGAATATCAGAGGAAGTGCTTTCTTTGGCTTCACGCTCCAATTCAAACGCCCATGCTTGTGCATCACGCTTTGTAGAGAAGCCACGCTTCGTCTTACGCTTACCTTTCACGCTCACTTGAGCGCGCCATGTTCCATCATCCGTTTTAAAGATAGACGCCACTGAATATTCTCCGGTGCAATGTGCGGTGCAGAAAAGGTGCTGAATTTCAGAAAAGATAGTACATAGGTGGAAAAACTGACAATTAGAAGGAACACTAAGAAAATGCTGGAGAGTTTATATTTAAAGGGGTTGAGCTAGATAAGAGCTCTTTAGAAAGGTGCAGGCAAAAAAAAAGGCACCATAAATGGTGCCCGGGACCGGAATCGAACCGGTACGCTTATTCAGCGCAAGATTTTAAGTCTTGTGTGTCTACCAATTTCACCACCCGGGCATATCTGATTTTGGAGGCCGGAGTCGGAATCGAACCGGCGTTAACGGAGTTGCAGTCCGCTGCATGACCACTCTGCCATCCGGCCTCTATCAGAAATTCTTTTGATTGGAGCGGGAAACGAGGCTCGAACTCGCGACCCCAACCTTGGCAAGGTTGTGCTCTACCACTGAGCTATTCCCGCGTCTCAAAAGACGGTGCCTATTCTATGTATTTGAGCTTTCACGTCAAGGGAAAAATCCAAATAAATAACTTACTTAAGCACTTTTTCATAATCTGTTTAATTTTTGTGCGACTCTTTAGACATTAGCTCAGGCCACGCCGCCTTTAAGTATATATACATCGACCAAAGCGTTAACAACGCGGCTGCGATTAATACCGCCTCCCCAACATGTGCCATCAAAGTATCAGGACGACTTCCCAGTAGGATAAAAATGGCCAGCATTTGCATCGTGGTTTTTAGCTTACCAATATAAGACACAGCGACGCTGGCTCGCTTGCCCATTTCTGCCATCCATTCACGCAGGGCTGAAATAACAATTTCTCGACCAACGATAACGGCACTGGCCAATGTCAGCAGTGGATTCGCATAACTCGCCACCAGCATGACCAAGGCAATCGACACCATAAGTTTATCCGCCACTGGATCAAAAAACGCGCCAAACGCGGTACTTTGATCCAGCTTTCTCGCTAAATACCCATCCAACCAATCGGTGATGGCGGCCAGAGCAAAAATAATGGCACAGGCGTAATAGCGCCCTTCCCACGGCAAATAATAAATAGCCACTAATATTGGAATCATGAAGATCCGTACGGACGTCAAAATATTCGGTATGTTCATTTTATTCCTAATAATTACGCTAAATGCACCAACACTTAGCCAAACTTAACTTTTATGAAGGTAAAGGTAAATTTCTTCTGCTTTTTTAGCACTGATTCCTTTTACCTTTGAAATATTTTCTTGGCTCGCAGACAACAACTCTTGATAACCACCAAAAGCAGTCAACAGCTCTTTACGGCGATTGGGGCCTATTCCAGGAATATCCTCAAGCACCGAATGCCGACGCTTCTTATCGCGCCTACGGCGATGGGTTTTTATTGCAAATCGATGAGCCTCGTCTCGTATGTGCTGAATCAAATGTAAGGCAGAGGAATCCGGTGGCAATACCACCTCGTCTTCTTTTGAACCTATGTACAATGTTTCCAGACCCGGCTTACGAGTGTCACCCTTTGCTACACCCAATAAAAAGATATTGACCAACCCCAGCTCTTTCAAAACCTCTTCCGCTTGGGTTAATTGACCTTTACCACCGTCTATAAGCAATACATCCGGAGCATCAAGCTCACCACTTTTAACGCGCTTATAACGACGCATCAACGCTTGCTTCATCGCACCATAATCATCACCAGGCTCAACCCCTTCGATGTTAAAAGAGCGATAGCGTTTTTTATCCGGTCCATCAGGTCCAAACACCACACACGATGCGACAGTTGCTTCACCACTAGAGTGGCTGATATCAAAACATTCCATGTGCATTGGCGGTTCAGAAAAACCCAACAATTTTTGCAACGCGGTTATACGGCTAAAATGGTTACGCTTGTCGGATAAACGCGCCTGCAATCCTTGCTCAGCGTTTAACTTCGCCAATTCGAGCCATCGCGCACGTTGACCTCGAACATTGTTCAGTACTTCAATTTTCTTCTGAGTGGTTTCAAAAATACCTTCCACCAACGCATCACCATCTTCTAGTTCATGACTAATGATAAGCGTCTTAGGTAACTCTTGAATACCTCCAAGGTAAAATTGAGCAATAAAAGACGACAATAATTCACCTTCCGTGATTTCAATCGGCATTTTAGGGTAGTAACTTTTACTACCAACGACTTTGCCTTTACGTACCATCATTACATGAACACACAACCCGCCCGGCTGAATAATGGAGGCGATGACATCTGCTTCGCCCGTTTGCCCATAAACATGCTGCTGCTCTTGAATGTGCTTAAGCTGGATAACTTGGTCACGTAACTCCGCAGCACGCTCAAATTCCATGTCCGCTGCGGCGGCGCTCATTTGAGAAGTAATCTCGGTCGTGAGCTCTTGGTCTTTTCCCTGCAAAAACATGCGGGCGTGACGAACATCAAGATCATATTGCTCATCGCTGATCAAACCGACACAAGGCCCAGAGCAACGCTTAATCTGATACTGCAAGCAAGGTCGTGATCGATTGGCGTAGGTACTGTCTTCACATTGGCGCACTTTGAATACCTTTTGCATGGTGTTCAAGCTTTCTTTAACAGCGGTGCCACTTGGAAAAGGACCGTACAAAGTACCTTTGTCCGTTTTATCGCCTCTGCGAAACAATAACGATGGATGAAAGTGATTGGTTAAAAGAATATAAGGGTAGGATTTATCGTCCCTGAGTAAAATATTATAGGGTGGACGATGCTGTTTAATGAGCGTTTGCTCAAGCAATAACGCTTCCGTTTCGCTTTTAGTCACCGCAATTTCAATGCTGTGAATACGACTCACCAAGGCCATGGTTTTTGTCGTTAATCCTGTCACTCTAAAATAGCTGGTAACACGATTTCTTAAATTTTTGGCTTTCCCAACATACAGCAACTCACCCTTATTATCGTACATGCGATAAACGCCGGGACGAGTGGTTAAGTTGCTGACAAAATGCTTTGGATCAAATTCTGAATGGCTCAAACAAACCTCGTTTTTCGCCTAGCCCATACCAAGCACATTGTAACGTACCGCCAAATGAATAAGCTCGACGTCACTTTCAATACTCAACTTTGTAAAAATACGAGTACGGTAGGTACTTACGGTTTTAGGACTGACATTTAGATGCTCGGCGATTTCATTGGATTTTTTACAGTCCACGATCATCTGAGCCACTTGTAACTCTCGATCTGACAACTGCCCCAATGGCGAACCTTGCCCATCGATGGAAAACTTGGACAGCGCCATTTTTTGCGCCACTGTCTTAGAAATATAATGCTCGCCTTTTGCCACCATCTGAATCGCTTCTAGCAGCTCAGACGTATTGGTACCTTTGGTTAAGTAACCGGACGCGCCCGCTTCTAATAATTTCACTGGGTACAGGTTGTCGTCTAATGCCGATAACGCAATGATCTTTGTTTTTGGCAAAATACGCTTTATTTCTTTCGTTGCCCCTAAACCACCAATTCCCGGCATATGTACATCCATGAGAATGATGTCCGGCAAGAGCGCCTTGGACTGAATGATGGCATCTTCTCCGCTGTGCACAACAGCAACAACTTCTACGCCTTTTACATCTTGCAGTACGCGACTAATACCATGACTTACTACGTCATGATCATCAACAATCAATACTTTCAACATAACAACCTCACCAAACTATCCCTTGTTTCGATTTCAATCGTACCTAGAATGAAATCGTGCTCATAGCATCCTGCTAATATAAAATCATATCATCCAATAGAAATATAAACAGAAAAAATGCTCATAACTATTTAGGAAGTTTATCTTTATATCCCATTTCTAATAACTTTTTTTGGCTAATTTCTCGATAACGAATACGCACACCCGATCCATAGGTTTTTTGGGTGTAATAAAGCAATGGTGCAATCTTCTCTTCATCTACGGATAGATCATTGGCAATCTTGCTCGCTAAGTCTTTCACGCTCAGGGTTTGCTTATCTTCAATCATAATGACTTTAGGGATAATCAAACGCTCACCAGCAATCACACGGTCCACTATTTTCAAATAGCTCTGCTCGAACAAAGGCCAAGAAACACGTTCTTCTTCTGACTTAAGCTTGTACCAGCCAGCCTGAGAGCCAGCAAAAAATACCGCTGGGTGGCTCCACTTATATTGCAAAGGATCTGTTCGACAAGAACACGCTTCCAGGTAGGCAGAACGAGGATCGGCTAAACCATAAGCTTTATAAGCGGTACTAATCAGTTTCAAAAAGTCGGCGATGGTTGGCGGCCATGAATGCTCTTCTTTTGTGCGCTCAACGGCATAAGCAAGCAAAGGTTCTTGAAAGCCTTTTAGGGCAATCGCCCATTCACGTTTGGCTAACTTCACTTCATCTGGATTGCTGTAAGCCGATGCAAACTTATGAGTGTAAATCGCTTTAAAACGCGCAAACAGCATATTCACTAGAATGCGTGTTTGCTGCTCTGCCTCTGTTGGCCCCGACCCACGAGTCGTGTTGCCATTATCTGAGGCATAACCTCCATACTCACCAGTCTGTGTCGTGGATGTTGTTGAGGGCGTCACTAACTTGCTCTCTAGAGGTTTTAGTAAATTTTGTACTGCCTGAGGTTCCTTCATATGAAGACCGATCCGATTGTTTGTATTGCCACTGACGTTTTACGTATTTGAAAAACTCGCTATTCCAAGTCCTAACATTTTTGCGCTGCTCTTTAATTCTTAGCAAAAACTCAGTTTGCAAAGACAAGGCAAATTCACGAGCAATGCCAGATTGAGCTATTTGCTCTAATGTCGCCTCTTCAGGTTGCCACTGATCCGGCTGTCGAGCACGCTCTTTTTGCTCTAAATACAAATCAAAATCGGTGACGCCTCGGCGGTCGTTAACCACGGGAGGGGAAGACGGCGCATCATATTGTCGAACCGGTTGCTTGGCCGGATAGCTCTTCGGCTGAGGGGTAAATTCCTCAGGTTTGTCCCGAGAGGCTTTGTGTAATCGGTCCATTTTATTCATCAAAGAATCGTCTTTTGGCATAATATCCGCAGCGGGTTTAACCGCTTGCGCTGCCTTCTGAGGCGATGCCAAATGAATATCTAATATTTCTTCCTGACGCTGAAAACTTAATAGCTGGCTAATTTGTAAATTTGCCAGTAAGCGCATCAGCATTGGTACCGTCCAAAAGGGTAATTGAACACTGAGACGGCTCATTTCAACTCGTATAGCACTAGAATTAGTAAGGTAGGCTTGCTGTTTCAAAAAAGTCAGCAATACCGTTTCTTCTAACCCAATTTGAGCTGCCATAGAAAATGATATCGGTAATGAATAGTCGTTATCCAACATAAATCTCGCTTCGCCTATTTAGCTCAATAGTCTATCAAAAGCCGTTGCCATAAGCACGACAACCTTGAAGCGACTATCCCATCAATAAAAGCACTACTTCTATCAACAAAAGCACCATTTACATCCATAAAAGCACTATTTGCTTAGGCGTCTTGTAAGAAAATGGGGATTTTTTAGTTTTTATTGGTTAGATAGACAATCTCACTTGAACTTTGGAACTTTCAGCCTCATATTAAGTCTATTGATAGTCTTAAACTTTAAAGGAGTAATTCCATGCGTTACACAGAAGCCCTCTCGTCGACACATACGTCACAAGCGGCAAACAAAACGCTCCGCAACACATACGGACTGTTGTCGCTAACCCTTTTGTTCAGCGCCTTAACTGCGGGCATGAGCATGGCTTACAACTTACCCCATCCAGGCCTAATCATTACCTTAGTGGGCTTTTATGGTTTGCTTTTTTTAACACACAAATTTAAGAACAGCTCACTCGGTATTCTTTGCGTATTCGCCTTAACTGGTTTTATGGGCATCACGCTTGGACCGATTCTTAGTATTTACATGAGCTTCTCTAATGGCTCAAGTATGATTATGAGTGCATTGGGTATCACTGGTTTATCATTCCTGGGATTGTCCGCTTACGCACTTGTTTCTAAGAAAGACTTTAGTTTCCTTAATGGTTTTATTACCGTTGGTTTCTTTGTACTTTTATTCGCAGTGATTGCTGGTATTTTCATTAAAATGCCTGCATTGCAAATCTTCATCTCAGCGGGTTTTGCGCTTTTCTCTGCCGCAGTTATCTTACTGCAAACAAGCCAAATCGTTCGTGGTGGTGAAACAAACTACATAGTAGCGACGGTTAACTTATACGTTTCTTTGTACAACATGTTCCTAAGCATATTGTCACTTCTTGGTATGTCTCGCGATTAGTAATCTGCCATATCAATGTAAAAAGGCCGCTGACTGCGGCCTTTTTTATGTGTAAACTTTGCAAAATCGTTCATTAGACTTGTTTTATTAAGGCTTTCTTTTAATGCAGTACACTCTTCTCATCACTGGCTCGCCATACCAAAGCAAGGCATGCCACACCGCCCTTCGCTTTATCGAGGCCGCCATAAAAAAACACCCTGACAGCATCAAGGGCGTATTTTTTTACGAGGACGCAGTATTAATCGGCAACCAAATCGCACAGCCTCCTAGAGATGAACTAAATCTCACTCAAGCTTGGCAAGCGTTAGCCAAACAACACAGTATTCCGTTGTATTTGTGTATCGCAGCAGCGGTAAGGCGCGGCATTCTTAATGAAAGCGAAAGTCGTCGATACGAGATGGATCAACACTCGCTTGCAGACCACTTCCAACTTGAAGGCTTGGGCACGCTTGTCGACCTCATGAACACTACGCATAAAATCATTCAGTTTAGGTAACGCCATGAAACACACCTTAATCCACCTAAACAGCAGCCCTTATTCCAGTCTAGCCTGCAAAGAAGGATTAGACCTTGCTCTGGTCTTCGCCACCTTCGAACAACCAGTTGACCTTTGTTTGTCCGGTGCCGCTCTGTCGCTTCTCACACGAAATCAAGACCCAACAATTGAACAAGGTAAAAACCTTCATAAATTGTTAGCAGGGTTGGAGTTTTACGACATAGACAATGTCTTTATAGAAAGCAGTAACACTTGGCTAGAAGCCGACAATATCTGGCAAGGCACTCAATCGCTCGACTCCGATAAATGGCAATCGATGTTTTCACAATACCAACAAGTATTCCGGTTTTAATTATGCGACTTCATCAGATAAACCAACTGACTTACCCTTTAACACTAGAAACAACATGGCAAAATAGCCTACAAATAGGCGACCAAATCTTACTCATTGAAGAAGGTATTTTAAGAACCACGCACCATAGTGACGCACTGAAAAAGCTAATCACTGAAAAACAGGTTGCGCTCTACTACCTGAAAAGTGATGCAATGGCTTATGGCTTACTTCCCACTATTGGTAACGCCTTATCTGATGAAGAATGGGTCGATATTACTTTTTCAGCCGACGCAAACATAAGCTGGTGATCACAATGACAGAAAATACGATGATTCTAGACGAAGAAGGCTATTTGTTAAATCTGCAAGATTGGACACCAGAACTGGCCCACCACTTAGCAAAAGACGTTGATGTAACACTCACTGACGCTCACTGGGAAATTATTTACCTACTACGAGAATTCTATCAAGACTTTGAGGTTTCACCCGCTATGCGCCCACTGGTAAAAGCCGTGACAAAAAAACTAGGCGCAGAAAAAGGTCGAAGCATTTATCTGATGACGCTCTTTCCTGGCAGCCCACCAAAATTGGCTGCCAAAATCGCAGGCCTACCAAAACCAGCAAACTGCTTATAGTTCTAGATGGCAATCGCCAGATGACGGTCGCGACTCCCTCATCCGGCTTATCTAAGGTATCGATACAACACTATTTGTGGGTTAGTACTTTCCATACCACTCTAGCTTTTTATGCAAGGTTACCACTTCACCGATAATCAATAAGGCAGGAGACTTCGCTTCATTCTTTATCGAGACGTCGTAAATATCTTTCATCGTCGAAGTGAACACGCGCTGCTCACTGGTCGTGCCTTTTTCAACGATCGCTACTGGCATAGAGGGCTTCATTCCAAATCGAATCAAAGACTCACTGATGTCTTTAAGGCCAGTTAAGCCCATATAGATCACCAAAGTTTGCGCTGGATGAATCAATTCTTCCCAAGGTAATTCTGTGGTGCCATCTTTTAAATGCCCCGTTAAAAAACGGACAGACTGAGCATAGTCTCTGTGCGTCAAAGGAATGCCTGCATAGGCAGCACAACCCGCTGCGGCGGTGACACCGGGAACTACTTCAAAAGGAACGCCTTCTTCAATGAGCTCTTCAAGCTCCTCTCCACCTCGCCCAAAGATAAAAGGATCACCGCCTTTTAGGCGAACGACCATGT
>CAXBGJ010000011.1:0-41676 GCA_963975045.1 uncultured Marinomonas sp.
TGTCAAATGGCATTGTGCAACAGTTATGGCTAGATGAGCCAGGCGAATACAAAGTTAGCTCTGCTGAATACGTATTGTCTCAACTGTAGATATTTCGAAACACAAAAAAACGACGCCATGTGCGTCGTTTTTTTGTTTGGTACTTATGACTCATTAGGTGCTGGTCAGTAGCCAAATAGCGTCGGCAAGAAGGTTACCGTGCTTGGTACAAAGGTAATCAAGATCAAGACTGCTAATTCAACTAAGAAGAGTGGCATGATTTGTCTCGAAATCGCCGCAATACCGACATTGGCAATGGAGTTCGAAACGAATAAGCAAATCCCCATTGGCGGTGTCACAAGTCCAATCATCAAGTTAAAAATCACCACAATACCAAAGTGAACCGGATCAATGCCAAGGCTCATGGCGATAGGGTGTAGAATCGGCAGCAGTATCAGCATCGCGGCGATCCCTTCAAGGAATAGACCAACAACTAGCAAAATTACGTTGACTAGGATTAGGAACATCCAAGGGCTAGACACTTGTTCTAGTACCATTTGGCTGACGGTTTGCGGCACTCTTGAGAAAGTCAGTAACCAGTTCGCGGCAGCAACTACACCAATCACGATCAGAATCACAGAGGAGTCGCGCATTGCTCGGGCGAAAATGCGAGGCAAGTCTGATATTTTCAAGCTTTTCAGAATAAATATACCTGCCAACAAAGCATAAGCGGCAGCAAAGGCAGCGGCTTCCGTTGGCGTCACGATACCGGTCAGGATTGAGCCCACAATGAATATCGGCATGAAAAGTGGAATCAATGCTTCAACAAAGGCTTTCCAGCGTTCTTTCATGGACAGTTTGGCTTTTAACGGCGCGTAATGGCCAGCAAAAAAGTAAACATAGATAGACAAGCCAACAGCTAGAAATAGCCCAGGCGTGACACCTGCAAGAAACAGGGCAGGGACAGAAACCCCCGTGGTGATTAAAGCGTAAATAATCACCGGAATGCTTGGTGGAATCATCGGCCCAATAACAGACGATGCGGCCGTTAGTGCCGCCGCAAAAGCGCGTGGGTAGCCTTCTTTTTCCATGGTCGGAATAAACACGCGTCCCAGTGCCGATGTATCCGCAACGGCAGATCCAGATAGACCCGCAAAAATCACCGACGCCCAGATGTTTACATGGGCAAGTCCTGCTTTCATGTGTCCAACTAAAGCATTAGCAAAGTTGATGATACGGCTGGTGATGCCACTTTCATTCATTAGCTCACCGGCTAGAACAAAAAGTGGAATCGCTAAAATAGAGAATGAATCCAGACCGCTGAAAATACGTTGAGCAACGAGGCTGACATTAAAAGGTAATGTGTAAACATGACCAACAACGCCAAGTAAAATGGCGAACGCAATCGGGCTGCCAATCACCAAAAGAACAATAAGAATCCCAAGACCTAGCATGATTACTGTCCTTTCTCTAACGTTGTAGATTGAAAATAGTCGACGAGTCGTATGAGCGCTGCGATCACAAGACACGCACCACCTATGACCATCGCCACTTGAAAATAATACATTTGGATTCCTGTGCCAGGAGCTTGTATTGCTCCTCGTTTCATCATGAAAAGGTAGCCAGAATACGTCAGTACACAGCCACTAATCAGAGCGATGGCGTCAGAAATGAAATGAAGCGAATGGCGTATTTTGGCTGAAACCATCTCTTCTAAAAACGTAAAACGAATGTGAATCCCTTCTAAATAACACAATGCCATACCAAACATGGTGCCGTAGATCATGGCGTATTTTGCGACTTCCTCGCTCCATTGGATTGGCGAATTCAATAAATAGCGACTCAGGCTACTGGCTAAAATAACGGCAAAAATAACGAATAAGGAGGTGCCGGTTAAAATTGAGAGGACTTTCTTATAGAGGCGCTTCATGGTGAGCTTTCCGGGTTGTGGCATAAAGAAAAGTAATCGAAAGCAAAACCTTGCTTTCGATTACCCTAGTGCAAAACAACGACAATACAGAACGAATAAATTACTGAGAGTTGCTGACAACTTTGACTGACATTTGAGCGCGTTCAATCCACTCCGACTGAATTTCACTTTTTAGCCAATTAATCACAGCTGGCTGTGCGGCATCACGGAATTTCGCCATTTGGCTTGGCGTTGGTGTGGTAATAACCATGCCATTCTCAGCCAATGATTTTAGTCCTTTTGCAGAGTTAAACTGTTGTACTGCACGGCCTAATGTTCCGGCTACTTTCGCTGCGCGGTTAATGATGGCGCGGTCCTCGTCGCTCAATGATTGATACAGATCTTCATTCATCAGTAAGAAGTCTGTGCCATAGACGTGACCGTCAAGTGTTAAGTATTTTTGGAACTCGTAGAACTTGTTTGCTTCAATCACACTGATCGGGTTTTCTTGACCATCAACAACGCCAGTAGTTAACGCAGATGGCACTTCAGGCCATGCGATTGGCGTAGGTTCTGCGCCCATTGCTTTTACCATTTCAACGTACAGCGGCAGCGTTTGGACACGAATTTTTAACCCTTCCATGTCTTTAGGCTCAGCAACAGGGCGTTTTGAGTTAGTGAAGTTACGGAAGCCCGTTTCGCCATAGGCTAGGGTGCGCAATCCGCTTTCTTTTAGACAGTGTTGAGACAACGCCTTGCCAAATTCGCCATCTAATACTTCCCACGCGATCGGTGCGGATGGAAATAAGTAGGGAATTTCTAGTACCGCGGCTTCTTTACAAACTTTAGCAAAGGCGCCAGACACCATCGCCATGCTCAGTGTGCCTTCTTGAGCGGATTGAACAAGATCTGTTTCACCTCCAAGCTGCCCAGAAGGGTAAACGTTGACTTCAATGCGGCCACCAGATTCTGCTTCAACAAGGTTTTTAAATACCTCGGTCGCTGCGCCTTTTTTGGATGTGGTCCATTCTTGTGGGTCTACGTGGCCAATGGTCAAGGTTAGATCGGCGGCACTAACGCTGCTTACCGCTCCAGCAGCAATTAAACCAAGCGTGATTTTTTTTGTTAGATTCATTTTTACGTCTCCAATCTCGGGATCTTGTGTGTCCCGGACATATTATTTTTGTATTTTCTGTCTTACTTTGTAGTAAGACAGGCTGTCCTGTATTCGTCATTAATATTTTTAGGTGTTTAAATAATATAGGATCATTTCAAAAATACCCTATATTTTTTCTTGTAGGCACACAATGGCATAAATACCGTTTAGATTTGGATTGATGCTTTGTATTCCGTTCGATATTTGCTTTTTGATCTGTTTTGCTAAGCAACACCACACAAAATGTCGTAATTTTTGCATTTTTAGAAATGAATTTTTTATGTCTCTCGTATATCGAAAAAGGAATATAAAAACACTTTTGGCTCGATGGATTTTTAAAAAACTATATAGATCAAAGTTATGGCGTGATTTTGAAGGGTGGTTTAGTCCGTTTAAGAACGAGGTTATCTAGGATAAATATCTGAAATGAGTAGATGCACGGGTTGTACTAAAAACAGTTATCTCAAAATGTAATACCCTTTCGGCTAAATTGAAATAGCCAAATTGTCCCTATAAAAGAATACTCTTCACAGATTGTGATGGAATGGCTTCACTCAATTTCATTGCACAGCAGTTTGTTACTTTAAATAAGAATAGAGAGTAGTCACATGATTATAGATTGCCACGGTCATTATACGACGACGCCAGCAGGTGTCGGTGAATACCGCGATCAACAGAAAGCGCAGGTTGCTAAAGACCCTGCTTTTGTTGGCGAAAAAGGCAAAGTCATTGTCTCGGATGACGAAATTCGCGACAGCATCATCAATAACCAGCTGCGTTTACAGCAAGAGCGCGGCACGGACTTAACTATTTTTTCTCCACGTGCTAGCTGGATGGGACACCATATTGGTAATGAGTTCACGAGCCAATACTGGACGGAACACCAGAATGATTTGATTCGCCGGGTGTGTGATCTATTTCCTGACAACTTTGCGCCTGTGGCTCAGTTGCCGCAATCTCCTGGTGTTGATCCTGCTAAATCTGTGGGTGAAATTGTGCGTACTATCGAAGAGATGGGCTTTATCGGCATCAATTTGAACCCCGATCCAAGTGGTGGCTACTGGCAGGATAAATCGTTAGGAGATCGTTCTTTTTATCCTATCTACGAAAAAATGTGTGAATACGACATTCCTGCGATGATCCACGTGAGTGCGGCGTGTAATGACTGTTTCCACACCACGGGTTCACATTACCTTGGCGCTGATACAACGGGCTTTCAGCAATTAATGATGTCGGATGTATTTAAAGACTTCCCTGAATTAAAAATCATCATTCCTCATGGTGGTGGTGCCGTACCTTATCACTGGGGACGTTTCCGCGGCATGGCGCAAGATCAAGGTTTTGATCTTGCGGAACGTGTATTGAACAACATCTACTTCGATACGTGTGTGTATCATCAGCGCGGTATTGATCTGCTGCTAGACATTATTCCAACCAAGAACATCTTGTTTGCCTCTGAAATGATTGGTGCGGTGCGCGGCGTTGATCCAGAGACGGGTCATTATTTTGACGACACAAAACGTTATATTGATAACAACACTGTGTTATCCGCTGAGCAGAAACAAGCCATCTTCG
This sequence comes from uncultured Marinomonas sp., assembly GCA_963975045.1. Classification (GTDB taxonomy): domain Bacteria; phylum Pseudomonadota; class Gammaproteobacteria; order Pseudomonadales; family Marinomonadaceae; genus Marinomonas. Next base: position 4,620 of record CAXBGJ010000011.1, read on the forward strand.
AAGATAATGCTCGTCGTGTCTTTTCAAGACTAAAAGCGTAAGGCTCTCGATTAAAAGGGAAGGAAAGAATCATGCGAAATAATGTAGTAGTACAAAATATTGAACGTGCCGACCAAGCGGTAATCGATGGTTTGGCAGAATGCGGTGTAGCGACGATTCATGAATCTCAGGGTCGTGTTGGCTTGCTTGCACATTACCTACGACCGATCCAAATGGACAAAACCATTGCCGGTTCCGCCATCACTATTTCAGGCGCCGCTGGTGATAATTGGATGATGCACGTTGCGATTGAACAATGTAAAGCGGGTGACGTGATGGTGTTCGCACCAACATCGCCTTCTAACCACGGTTTTTTTGGTGATTTGTTAGCAACGTCTGCGCAGTCTCGTGGCGTGGTGGGTTTGATCATCGACGGTGGTGTTCGTGATACTTGTGATCTTCGTCAAATGGATTTCCCTGTTTGGTCAAAAGCCATTTTTTCTGAAGGCACAATTAAAGAAACCGTGGGTTCTGTCAACGTACCTATGGTGTGCGCGGATGCTTTGGTGAACCCTGGTGACGTGATTGTCGCAGACGATGACGGAGTTGTGGTGGTACGTCGTGAAAACGCAGCAGAAGTGCTCGAATTGGCGCGTAAGCGTATGGCGAATGAAGAAGCAAAACGCATTCGCATGGCAAATGGCGAGCTGGGTTTGGATATTTATGACATGCGCCCACGTTTGAAAGAAAAAGGCCTTAAGTATGTCTAACGCATCAGGCGTCTTAAAAAGTGCGCCTTGCATGTGGATGCGTGGCGGCACTTCGAAAGGGGCTTATTTTTTGGCGACTGACTTGCCAACGGATATGGAGGCACGCGCGCAGTTTTTATTGCGCGTAATGGGCTCGCCAGATGAACGCCAAATTGATGGCATCGGCGGCGCGGATCCGCTTGCTTCTAAAGTGGCGGTGGTGAAAAAATCTGTGCGCGACGATGCGGACGTAGATTATTTATTCCTGCAGGTGTTTGTTGATCAAGCCATTGTCACGGATGCGCAAAATTGCGGCAATATTTTAGCTGGCATTGCGCCGTTTGCGATTGAGCGTGGTTTGGTTGATTTGCAAAACAATGACGCCAAAGATAGTGATTCACAAAACACCGAGGTATCGGTACGTATTTTCATGGAGAATACCGGACAAATCGCAGTCGCTCGTGTCTTGGTGAAAGATGGTGAAGTGCAGTACGAAGGCGATGCTCGCATTGATGGCGTGCCTGGTTTTTCAGCGGCGGTGCCGATTGTGTTTCAAGATACAGCCGGATCAACTTGTGGTGCTTTGTTGCCGACCGGTAACGTGGTCGATGTGGTTGATGGTATTGAAGTGACTTGTATTGATAATGGCATGCCTGTGGTTATCCTGCGAGCGGTCGACATGGGCATCACGGGGCAAGAGTCTCGTGAAGTGCTTGAGGCCAATGAGACTCTACGCGCTAAATTGGAGTCGATCCGTTTGCAAGTCGGCCCGATGATGAATTTGGGCGATGTGAAAGACAAATCTGTGCCTAAAATGACCATGGTGAGCGCGGCAACCCAAGGCGGTGCGATTTCGACACGTACGTTCATTCCTCATCGTTGTCACGCATCGATTGGCGTTTTGGGTGCGGTAAGTGTCGCCACGGCGGCGGTATTAAAAGGTTCACCTGCCAATGAAGTGGCGAGTTATCAGTCTGCTTCACGCATGACGTTGGATGTTGAACATCCAATTGGTGCTATGACCGTAATTTTGGATCAAGAAGAAAATGGCGATATAGGCTCAGCAGCGATTTTACGTACCGCGAGGAAGTTATTTGATGGGCAAGTCTTTGCTCACAGTAATGGTCTTTGATGCGGGTTTTCTTACTTGACGACATAACGAATTATTAAATAGGTATTTGAACATGATGGACAAAGATTATCTTCCATTTCATCCCGCCCCAAGTAAGCCAAAGTACAAGGCACCAGCGGGTGCCGTGGATGCGCATTGTCACGTTTTTGGTCCAGCGGATAAATTTCCTTATCATCCAAAACGTAAGTACACGCCTTGCGATGCCTCGAAAGAGCAGCTGTTCGCATTGCGTGATCATTTAGGTTTTTCTCGTAATGTGATTGTTCAAGCGTCTTGTCATAGCACCGACAACGCCGCGTTGATCGATGCGTTAGAAACCGCAGGGGACTTGGCTCGAGGTGTGGCATTTGTCGATGACAGCATTACACATGCCGAACTTGAAAAAATGCACGCTGCGGGTATTCGAGGTGTGCGTTTTAACTTTGTAAAACGTCTTGTGGACAGCACGCCAAAAGAGGTGTTTTTCTCGATTGCTGAAAAGATCAGACCGTTTGGTTGGCACATTGTGGTTTATTTTGAAGCGGCTGAACTCGAAGAATTGATTCCTTTCTTAAAGGAATTAAACACCACCATCGTTGTGGATCACATGGGAACGCCAAGCGTTGCCAATGGCGTGGATCATCCCGATTTCAAACGCTTTATTAACTTCATGGCAGACAACGACAATGTCTGGTGTAAGGTCAGTTGTCCAGAGCGTTTAACGCTGCAAGCACCGGATTATTCTGATGTTGTGCCCTTTGCACGTACCTTGGTTGAGCAGTTTCCGAATCGTGTTTTGTGGGGAACGGATTGGCCACATCCAAACATGAAAACTCATGTGCCTGATGATGGTCATCTAGTGGATGTCATTCCGATGATTGCGCCTACTGCTGCGCTGCAACAAGCATTGTTGGTGGACAACCCAATGCGTCTCTATTGGTCATGATTTTACAATCCGTGGTGCAATAGACATAAAATCTAAGAGGTATTATTCATGACAACCAATGACCCAACCCAGCCAATCCCCGGCGTTTACTTGTTCGATGGTAAAATGGCCAAGAAAGGCTATGGGCTGAATAAAATGTGTTTCTCCTTCAATGAGCAATCTGCTCGGGATGAGTTTAGTAAAGACCCTGATGCGTATTGTACAAAATATGGCTTAACAGACAGGCAGATTAAAGCCATTCATGAGCGCGATATTATTGGCTTATTACAGCAAGGTGGCAGTATTTATTACGTGGCGAAGTTTGCGGGTCTTCTTAAATTGAATATGCAAGATATCGGTGCCATTCAAAGTGGCCAAAGCCTTGAAGAATTTAAAGCCATGCTAGCTAGACGTGGCTCAGGAGAAGTGTAATGGCGAATATTATTGGTGCAGTCACAACGTCTCATATTCCGGCAATTGCTAATGCAATGGCCAATAAAGCGGAAGAAACACCGTATTGGAAGCCTTTTTTTGATGGCTATCCTCCGGTTCGTAAATGGTTAAATGAAAAGAAACCAGACGTTATTGTCTTGTTTTATAACGACCATGGTTTAGAGTTTTTTATTGATAAAAAGCCGACTTTCGCCATTGGCGTAGCGGACGAATACCACAATTCAGATGAAGGTTGGGGAATTGCGACCATTCCTCCTGTGACGGGAGAGTCTGAATTGTCTTGGCACATTGCGAACAGTCTGGTTGACGACGGCTTTGATATGACCATTTGCCAAGAAATGAAAGTGGATCATGGTTTAACCGTACCGCTTAGCTTGATGTGGCCGGGTAATAATTATGGTCACGTTAAAGTGATTCCTGTTTGCATAAACTGCGAGCAGTATCCAATGCCTCAACCAAAGCGCTGTTATGCATTAGGCCAAGCTATTGGTAAAGCGATTGAGTCTTTCGATTCAGACATGACCGTGGCTATTTTTGGTACAGGCGGTCTATCTCATCAATTAGATGGTGAAGGGGCGGGTACGCTAAACCGTCAGTTTGACCTTGAATGCATGGATAAACTGGTTACTAACCCAGAAGAATTAACCAAATACAGCAATTTAGATTTGGTTAAAATAGGTGGCGCACAAACGGTTGAACTGAATATGTGGATCGCCATGCGTGGGGTTTTACGTGGAAAAGTCACTGAGTTGCATCGCAATTACCATGCCCCCATTTCCAATACAGGTGCAGGGCTTTTATTGTTAGAGCATGAAATGCCGAAAGCGGAATAAGATTTTTATAAAACTTGCTTGTAAACGCTCATAAAAAATCCGATGCCTGTAATCAGACATCGGATTTTTTATGGCTATCAATAAAAGCTATTTTTTTTCGATGTTCAGTAGTTTATTGACGGTGTTGGCGACATGGTCTGCACCCGTCAATATTTCATCTATGATGCCAGACGCTTCTTCTATCAGTATCGCATTCTCCTCAGAGCGCTCGCTTACTTGAATCATACTTGCTTTTGCTTGACGAGTTAGATTGCTGTTTTGTGCAACCATTTCTTCGATTTCAATGGTTGAAGTGCTTGTTCTGGCGGCCAGCGTTCTGACTTCATCGGCAACCACCGCAAAGCCTCGCCCATGTTCACCTGCTCGGGCGGCTTCAATAGCGGCGTTTAGCGCCAGTAGGTTTGTCTGATCGGCAATAGAGCCGATGGTCGTTACTATCTTAGCTATGTTTTCAGATTGTTTATTCAACTGTTCGATTAAATTGGTAGACACTTCAATGTCAGAAACAATTTTATTGGACGTTTCTACCGTTTGGCGCAGTATTTTCGAACCATTTTCCGATACTTGAGCGGTTTCAACAGAAGTAGAGTGAGCGACTTCGGCAGCGTGCTGAATGGCTTGTTGCTCATTTACTTGATCGGTAATGTCTGATGCCACCTTAATGATCTTAACGACTTTACCTATGTGATTAAAAATAGGGTTGTAGCTGGCTTCTAACCAAATAGTTTTCCCTTGTTTATTTATGCGTTCAAATTGGCCTGTTTTGAATTCACCTTGAGCAAGTTCAGCCCAAAAATGCGGGTGATCTTCATAAAATTGATCCTTACAAAATTTCCTATGGTGTTGGCCTGCCACCTCCTTGATGGAATTAAAGTTCATTGCAGATAGAAAATTGTCATTGGCTGTCATTACAGTGCCATCAGGTTGAAACTCAATCATTGCATTGGAGCGGTTTATGGCGTTATAGACCGCCTCTTGATTGTCGGCAAGTTGTTTTACTGTGGTGATATCGGAAGCAATTTTCATGACTTTTACGACGTCACCATCTACTTTTATTGGGAAATAGGTGGCTTCTAGCCAAAGGTCGGCTCCGTCTTTTTTCTTACGTAAAAAGGTGCCTTGCTGACATTGATTAGAGGCAAGTTTTGGCCAAAAATTCTTATAGTCTTCACTGGAGGCAATTTCGTGAGGACATAGTATTGAGTGATGTTGCCCTTTAAGCTCTTCTAAGGAATAACCGACAGTGCTAAGAAACAGCGGGTTTGCATCGGTAATCGTGCCATCGGGTAGAAAGTAAATAGTTGCACAAAAATTGCTCATCGCCTTAACCAAAGCATCACTTTCAGATACCGTTGGTTTTTCATTTTTTGTACTTTTGGCTTTGCGGGTAAAAAACATAATATTGCTCTCTATTTACTCTAGTGCTTTTGTGAGGAAAAGTGCCGCTATCTTGTAGGTCATATCCTACATAATGCGTAAGAATATAGTTCATTTTAAAAGAATTAGATGTTTCTGAAGTGTTTTTAAAAGGTAATAAAATGTAAATTAAAGTGAATAGGTGTAGTGGTAAGTTATTGTTTATTCGGGTTATTTACGCAAGGTTGTGATTATTTTCGTTCATCTATCATTCGTGAGAACATATATTCAAATTGCCCAATATTTTGTTGGATATAGTCAATAAAAGAATGCATCGCTGGAGTTGGGTGACGGCCTTGTGCTAATCGACTGCCAGATCCGCTTCTTCTGGTGCCACGGAACCAGATTATGTCAGTGCCGTGATGCTGGTTGAGATGGTATAAACCTAAAATCCGTTAACAATCTCTTGAAGTGAAAAACCCCTCTTTACGTTGCCTTTTTTTGCTAGATGGCTGAACGGCAGGTAAAGAGAGATTTTTTATAAACAACAAGGCTTCTAACTGTGTTTAGAATTCCTCGGTATCGATTTCCGCTTGTTGTGCAGCGGTATAGCGTGTGCCGTGCACGTTATCTTGGTTAACTATTTCGTCTAGTAAGCTGACTTGTTTTGCATCCAGCGTTAATTGTGCTGATTCAAAATTGTCTCTCATATGATTAACCGAGCGAGTGCCCGGAATAGGGACAATATTATCATCTTTTGCTTTTAGCCAAGCCAAAGCGAGTTGAGCTGGTGTACAGCCAATGTCTTTCGCTAGGGAAAAATAGTCGTTTAGCAAGGCGAGATTGTTAGGGTAATGCTCCGCATTAAAGCGTGGCATGTTGTTACGAATGTCTTTTGCTTCTAAATCGGCAATATCTTTTAAGGTGCCTGTTAAGAACCCACGGGCTAACGGACTGAAAGCAACAAAAGTGATGCCCAGTTGTTTGCAAGCTTCTAACACGGCAATTTCTGGGTTGCGCGTCCACAAAGAATACTCGGACTGAATCGCGGTAATAGGGGATTCTTTGTGCGCACGAGTCAGGGTGTCAGCGGAGACTTCCGACAAACCAATCGCGCCGATTTTGCCTTCTTTCACTAACTCGCCCAGTGCGCCAACGCTTTCCTCGATTGCTACATTGAAGTCTAAGCGATGCAAGTAATACAAGTCGATGTGGTCTGTTTGCAGGCGTTTTAGGCTGTCTTCGCATTGTTGGCGAATGTTTTCTGGTCGACCGTTAATCTCTTTTTTTCCATCAACCATAGCCATGCCGCACTTGCTAGCAAGGAAGAATTCATCGCGACGATCTTTTAGCGCTTTACCCACCAAAAGTTCATTGTTACCACCACCATATAAGGTGGCTGTATCAAAATGGCGATAGCCCATTTCGAAGGCAGCATGAAGCGCTTTGATGGCTTGTTCTTCGGCAACGGGTGAACCATAAGCATGGGATAAATTCATGCAGCCTAGGCCGATGTTTGGATTGGCTAAATGTGGGTGTTTTGACATAAAAAAGGCTCCTTGTTATTTACTCTAACTAGCTTGATACCATAACAAAACAGTGTAACGAAAACAGGGAGCCTAGGCTCCCTGTTTGAATTTTATTGTACTAAGATTATGCCTCTAGACATTCTTCTAAGCGATGTAAGGTTTCCATCGCTTCAATGGCTTGAGTCACGCAAGAGTTTGGCGCACGGCCTTCTTGGATCGCCGCAATAAATTCTCTGTCTTGCAGTTCAATGCCGTTGTTTGAAACCGCAACACCCGTTAGGTCAATTTTATTTTCGTTGCCATCATATAAATCATCATAACGTGCGGTATAAGTGCCGTTATCGCAGATGTAACGGAAGAAGGTTCCGAATGGACCGTCATTGTTAAACGACAAAGACAGAGTGCAAATCGCACCATTAGGCACTTTCATGCCAATGCTCATGTCTAATGCAATACCAAGTTCTGGGTGAATAGGGCCTTGAAGTGCTTGAACCTTGCTGGCTGTTTCGCCCGTTTGGTACTGGAATAAATCCACAGTGTGGCACGCATGGTGCCAAAGTAGGTGATCTGTCCAAGAGCGCGCTTGGCCAAGCGCGTTTTTATTTGAACGACGGAAAAAATACGTTTGCACATCCATTTGTTGAACGGTCAATTCACCGGCTTCGATCTTGTTATGAATCCACTGATGAGAAGGGTTGAAGCGGCGAGTGTGACCAGCCATGGCAACTAGGCCAGTTTTCTTCTGTACTTCAACCACTTTGCGAGCGTCTTCAATGTTGTCTGCCATCGGGATTTCAGACATGACATGCTTGCCCGCTTCAAGGCATTGAATAGTTTGTGCCGCGTGCATTTGAGTCGGAGTGGCTAAGATCACCGCATCCACATCGTCACGGGCTAGACTTTCAGCTAGGTCAGTTGTGTAGTGAAGAACACCACGGTCTTCAGCGAAGGCTTTAATTGCATCGATTTTTGTACCAACGACAGAAACCACTTCTGCGCCTTCAATAGCGGCAATGGCGTCCATGTGTTTCATGCCGAAAGCGCCAGATGCACCAGCAATACAAATTCTCATTAATCTACTCCTAACAGTGCGAGTGTTTATTGTTAGAGGGCGTTACGTCCTCTAGTACGATATTGATCGCAAATCTAACATTCACAATAGCGTGAGGATAATCCATAAACCGCATTAGCCATTCATTTTCTGCAATAGAGTGTGTTGAAATATCATCGGAAACGCTCAGAAATCTCTCTTAATAGGCTAAGGAAATGGGATTGAGTCACGGTTGGAAGCCAGTTTTTTCGAACACAAAGACCGATTGGACGACGTGTGTGCTCTAATGGAAAGTTAAGAACAGTTAATAATTCAATATTGATTTCACGCTCTACTTGGTGTGCTGAAATCAATGTCAGTCGATCACTTTCTATCAACAATTCACGAATCAGTATTTGTGAACTGGATTCAACCAATCGTGTTGGCAGGGAAACGTCAGCTTCGTTAAAAATCCTTTCAAAAGCCCGTCGTGTTGGCGTACCTGTGGCCGGTACCACCCAAGCAAACTCGGCGAGATCTTGTGCGCTAATGACACTTTTAGCCATTAATGGATGGTCTTTACGAGCCACAACAGACAGCGGCGGCGCCCATAACTCTTCCTGAACGACGTCATCAGCAGGAGAAGGGTGACGCAACGCGCCTAAGATAATATCGATATCTCCTTGGCGCAGATGATGAAGCAAATCGGAGTAAGGGCCTTCCGTGACGTTGATATTCACATCTGGATGACGTTCGTTAAACTGCAAAATGGATTTAGGCAAAATGGTCATACGAGCCAAGGGCATGCTACCGATGGTAATAGTACTAACGTCTTTAAACTGTAAGGCATTTATCTCGTAAATACCTTGGCGTAATTCGCTGAAGGCCAGTTTGGTTGCCTTTGATAAGGTTTGAGCCGCTTTAGTTGCGCGGGTGCCGAGACTGTTTTTTTCGAACAAAACCACCCCTAGCAACCTTTCTAAGTCCCGCGCAGCACGATGCACTGCAGACTGAGAAACCGCTAAGTTTCGGCTGGCAATACTAAAATTTTGTGCTTCGCTCACAGCGACAAGCGCTCTTAACTGCGTTGTACTGATCAAGGCCACCAGATTTTTCGGAATGCGCTCTTTTTGTGTGTTGTCTTTTACTATTTCTTGAGTCGCGGTTTGAATGTAATCTATCGCTCTACTCACCCGTTTTTGCCATACCTCACCCGATGGAGTGGGATACATGCCGTCTGAGTGACGTTCAAAGAGAGGGGCACCGAGTAAACCTTCCAGTTTCGCAATGGCTTGAGTGATGGCCGGCTGCGATAAAAAAATGCTCTCGGAAGCGCGGGTAATACTCTTTAACTCCGCAACCGCGAGAAACACGCGCAAATGCCGTAAATTTGGAATAGCAATTTCCATAAGACCTCCTGTTTTTTTAAACTATATCAAAAATGAATACCGAATGAATCAAAATAAAACACGGAATCTTTGTGATATGAGGTGTATAAAACATATTTTTAATGCCGTTGACGGTATCATCCTTTCTATTTTTCAAATGAAGTGCGTGAGGTGAAACGCGTTGTCATGGTGAATTTTAAAAGCAGTATTGTCAGATCTATAATTTTTTTGTGTTTACGTATACCAAAACTTTCATGATTCAACAGCGGCTTCTTAGTATAGGCTTTGACTATCTTATTTTGGTGTTTTGAGCGGAAAGAAGGCGCGATAACTCTCTGCTCATTTTTGAAACATGTTGGGGACAGGTACTATGTTAAATCTCGGTCTAATTGGTCAGGCTATTGCGGCTTCACGCTCTCCTTCGTTGCACTCGATGCTGGGTGAGCTTAATCAGTTGCCAGTGGATTATCAGTTGCAGGTACCAGAAGATGATACCGCGGAATCGTTCAACGCGACCTTGGCTGACATTCGAGCTTTAGGTTTTGTCGGTGTTAATGTGACGTTTCCCTACAAGCAAATGGCAATCGACAGTGCGGATGAATTGAATGACGCGGTGAAGAAAGTCGGTGCAAGTAATACCTTGTTACTAAAAGATGGTAAAGTCTGTGCTTTCAATACGGATTACACCGGCTTTATTCGAGGCTATAAAGGCCGTGTGGGTGATTTGTCTGCTGGTAAAGTGCTGATGATTGGCGCTGGTGGTGTAGGCAGAGCCATTGGTTTTGCCCTGTTTGAAGTGGGGGCAACAGAAATCTTGGTTACCGATTTGAGTGAGCGCAGTGCGCAGTCATTGGTTGATGCTATTAATGAAGCCGGCTACAAAGCACGCGTTGTTGCAAAAGAAGACATTCCCGCGGCCGCAGCAGAAGCGGATGGATTGGTAAACTGTACGCCTGTAGGGCATTTGAAAAGCCCTGGAATGCCGTTGGCGGCAGAGCTGATTCAAGATCAAAAATGGGCGTTTGATGCCGTTTATACACCGATGGATACAGACTTTTTGTTGGCGTGTCATAAAAAAGGCCTGCAAATTGTATCGGGTTTTGATTTGTTTTTTTACCAAGGTATTGACGCATTTGAAATTTTCACTGGACAGAAAGTGTTGGATGTTAAGCCTGTTTGGGACCAATTTCGTGCGAAATACGACGTGGTGAGTTCGTTGATCTAGAGATTGTTGTAAGACGAATAAACTCATAGAATAAATCGCAATAAAAGCGCCTTATGGCGCCTCTTAGTTTGGATCTCAATACAAAAACGAAAAGGTCCCTGATTTTTCTATGATTAACTCTGATGAGCGTAAATTGGTTGGGCAATCTGTGTACGAGCAGCTTCGCTCTGACATAGTAACGGGAACTCTCTCACCTGGTGAAAAACTAAAACTAAACGCATTACGACTTCGCTATAGCGTGAGTGTGAATACCTTGCGCGAAACCTTAGTGCGTCTTGTGTCGGATGGCTTTGTGCTGTTTGTTGATCAAAAAGGGTTTACCGTGAAACCCGTTTCCACGGCGGATTTACGCGAGCTATTAGAGCTTCGTCAGATGCTAGAGTTGTCTGGCGTGCGTAAATCGATGGAAAATAAAGTGGGTCATATGGAGTGGAAATCGGCCTTGATCAGCGCCCATTTTCGGCTGAACTGTGTTGAAAAACAGATGTTACAAGACGAAAGCAGCCACGTTCAAGCATGGGAAAAAGCCGACCGAGACTTTCACGTTATTATGGTATCCCATTGTGGTTCTCTCCAGCTTATTCGTTATCACGCTTCGGTTATTGAACTCTATATGCGCTATCAGGTGCTGGCATTACATCGACGTCCATTCCGGGGGGAAGCGTCAATGGACGAGCATCAAGAGCTGCTGAAATATCTCATTGACGACGATATGGAACAGGCGCTGTCTCTCCTCGACTCCCATATTCAAAAAGGTTTAACGCTCCCAGATCCCGAAGCGGCATAATTCATAAAAAAGCAGACATCGCTAAGTGTTCTAAGCCCAAAAGATAATTCAGTCACAACAAGGACACGATTCTATGGAAGCCGTCATAAACATCATTGCCCCCATTTTTTTCTTAATCATCGCAGGCTTTCTGTGCGTTCGTTATGCTTTTATCCCACAAGCCGCGTTACCAGGATTAAGCCGATTTGTGCTTTATTTGGCGTTGCCCGCTTTGATTTTCATCAAGCTTTCCAGTATGCCGCTAAAAGACGTCTTGCAGTTTGACTATCTTGCCGTGTATGCAGTGAGTGGGCTGATTACTTTTTCTATTACCGTGTTTCTTAGTTGGCAATTGTTTAAAGGTGGCTTGGTGAAGGCGGGCGTAAGAGGGGTTGGCGCGACCATGTCAAACAGCGCCTTTATTGGTTTTCCTGTATTATTGCAGTTTTTTGATTACCCTTTGACGCAGGCTTTTGTGATGGCGTTGATGGTCGAAAATATTATTCTATTGCCTGTTGGTCTGATTTTCATCGAAACCATGCTGGGTAAAAATGACAGTAATGGCAAAGGTTTATTTTTGGTCGTTTTAAAGCGAATTTCAACCAATCCGTTATTAATCGCGTTAGCGTCGGGTCTGATTTTTTCTATTTTTGAATTGAGTTTGCCAAACTTTGTCGAGAAAGGTTTTGATTTACTTGCCATGAGTGCCGCATCGGTGGCATTGATCGTCATCGGTGGTTCTTTAGTGGGTGTGTCGATTAAAGGTCATTTGAGCCCAATATTATTGGTGGCTGTGGCTAAGTTAATCGTATTTCCTGTGATAGCGGCTTTATTGTTATTGCTCACGCCTTCTATGCCAAATGAATTAAAAATCGCAGTGATTATTTTTGCAGCGATGCCCATGTTCAGTTCTTATCCCATTGTATGTGGCGAATATGGGGAGCGCAGTTTCTGCGCCAGTACTTTACTGATTACAACGGTATTGTCATTTTTTACCTTAAGCGTTTTATTACGCTTTTTAGTGTGAAATGATGAATTATTGAATGGTTATCCTGACTTTTAGGAGAAGTTATTATGTCTACCATCATGGTATTAAATGGCCCGAATTTAAACTTACTCGGAACGCGCGAGCCAGCAACTTATGGCTATGAAACCTTGGCTGACGTAGAAACCCTGTGCCGCAATGCAGCGGCAACCTTGGGTCACGAAGTTGAGTGTCATCAATCCAATCATGAAGGTGCATTGGTTGATTTAATTCACGAAGCCGGTCGCCGCATTAAGGCGGGTGATGTATTGGGTGTGGTGTTTAATCCGGGCGCTTATACGCACACGTCAATTGCACTTCATGATGCAATTAAAGGCGCAGAAGTGCCGGTGATAGAAGTGCACATTTCTAATGTTCATGCTCGAGAATCGTTTCGTCATCATTCTTACATTTCACCTGCTGCAGCAGGAATTATCGTTGGCATGGGTGTGCAAGGGTATGTGTTGGGGGTTCAAGGGTTGGTTCATAAGCTGAAAGCGTAAGCTTGACGATTGTGCTTGCCGGTACATTGTTAAAAACAGACTCAGAAAGTTTATTTATAAGCTATAAACGCGGCTTTTTTCGTCTGTTTTTACCTTACCTTGCCTTGTCTTGGCTTTGCTCGTGACGTTATGTCGATCTTGATGTTGCAAAAAACACTCGATATTTTTTTGTTGTTTTTCGGCCGGTTTAGGTTAATCCCATTAACGATAAAATAATGGCCAGTGTGACAAAAGACGCCAGAGTAGTGATTAGCAGAATGCTGGCGCACAAAGAGCGAAATCCATATTGGTTACCAATAATGGGGTAAATACTCATCATGGGTACGGCCGCAATCAGAATGCCGCCTAGCAGTAGGTTTCGGTCCATTTCTGGCATGAAAAGCGCCACAACAGCGATCATAACCGGGTGCAGTATCAGTTTGCCGATGGTGACAAAACAGATGTCTTTGGTGTTGCCTTTTAAGCTGGTGCCAACCAATGAACCGCCTAGTACAATCAAAGCGAGTGTCGCCGACGCACCCGATAACATGACCAATACTCGATCAATCACCGCGGGCAATGCTAAGTGAAATGTCGACGCCAAAACGCCGCCTGTTACCGCCAAAATAAGTGGGTTCTTGATCAATCTCTTTAGTACGGTGTACGCCATTTTTACCGGATTAAGGCCTTGCTCGCTGGATGAACTGACTTCCAGAATGACGAAGGCAAGCGGCAAAATAAGAATGTTTTCGATGATCAACGACATCGCAAACGACGCCGTAGGTGGATCGCTGAACGCCAGCAACATTACAGGGTAGGCGAAGAACGCAGAGTTCGAGTTCGACATTCCCAAGCCTTTCAAAGTACTTTCTGTTAACGATTTATTCATCAGTTTTAAACTAATGAACAAGCCGATGAGCAAGGTTAATACCGAACCAATAGCGTACGTGGCGAGATAAACGGGCACAATGACATCATCAAACTCCATTCTTGCTAAGGTGCTGAAAATAAGCGCAGGAAGGGTGAAATACATGACGATTTTTGACATGCCGGCGATGGTTTCGCTGGGCACAAGCTGACTACGTACAGCAAAATACCCCAAGAATATCATGATGAAAATTGGAGTGGTGATGGCAATTATAGTCAGCATTGAAGGTTCCTGTTTTTGATGAACGTCTAAACGCTTACCTCGGTGATTGCCGAGGAAGTTATCTACACCACTGGGCTGACTTTTGTATAATGGTCAATGGGCTTGTAGTAGCTGTCTAGGTTTTGCGCTGTTTCTCGAACCGCATTCATGAAGAGTTTTAATGCCATTGAGGGAACGGCGTCTGCTCGAGTTGTTAGCCCAACCGCGCCTAATGTTTCTTTTGTGTCGATGGGTAATTCAGCCAGTTCACCGTCTGCAATTTCACGAGCGACAACACCGCGAGAAATAATCCAGACGGCATCGTTGTTACGAATAAACTCTTTACCAAAAGAATCAGATATCGTATCAATTCGGTCGTTAAGCGTGCTGACACCTTGTGACAATAAAAAGCGATCTACGTAGGGTGCTGTGATAGAACCTTTTGGTGGGTACAAAATGGTGTAATCGGCAATATCACTGATTTGAAAGTTTTCTTTTGTCAAAAGCGGATGGTTTGGGCGAACGGTAAAGGTGACTTGTTCTGAGTACAAGTGCTGGAACGACAACCCGGACATTGCTTCAGGAACGCCTAAACGACCAACAACTAAATCCAACTCACCAACGCGCAATTGGCTCATTAGTAGAGCGTTAGGGCCAGACACTAAATGCAAGCGAGCATCTATTCCGCCCGTACGAAAGCGTTTGACCGATTCAGGTAAAATACTGGTCGCAACTGTTGGTAATACACCAATACTGATACGACTAATGCCTTTTTTTTGTGCTTGAGCGACGCGTTCCGTTCCTTCTCGTAAGGCCGCGACGCTGGTGCTGGCGTGCTCTAAGAAAACATTACCAAAAGCCGTTAGTTCAACGCCTTTCTTACTTCGTTCTAGTAAGCGAACGCCTAGAATGTCCTCTAACTCTTTCAGTTTTTTTGATACAGCAGGCTGAGTGAGTGCCAAAACATCCGCCGCACGGACAACACTTCCCTGGCGAGTGACTTCTAAAAAGCATTGAAGATGACGATATTTGATACGGTTTTCTAACATAGAAAAGACTCCCGTCGTATACACATAGTTTTAGTGGCTGATAATCAGCGGCTAACTAAAAAACATAAAAAGCTCAGGCGCGCAGCTCGCACTAATAAGGGGATAGTCTTCCTATATTACACTCTTATGCGTCATATTTTAAAAGGTGTTATGTATTCCTTTTTCGATATATTTTTGGTGCTTTATTTCATTCTTAAGATGGCGCTTAAGTTTAAAATCTTGTGCTAGCATCAATGTTAACAAATATGAGAGCAAAAAATTAGCTTGTCTCTCATATATCAATTTAGTTATAGAATATGAACAGTCAGGGCTCAATAATGAAAACAGCACTTGCAACCGTTACCCTATCTGGGACTCTGAGAGAAAAGTTTGAAGCCGCTTCAAAAGCGGGTTTTCAAGGTGTGGAAATTTTTGAAAATGACCTAACTCAGTTTGATGGGACTCCAAAAGACGTGCGTCGTATGGCGCAAGATCTTGGTTTAGAAATTATTGCGTTACAACCCTTTCGTGACATGGAAGGCATGCCTGAACCGATGCGTTCTCAGAAAGCGACTATGTTGCAACAAAAAATTGATGTAGCGCATGAGCTGGGTACAAACCGCTTATTGTTTTGCAGCAATGTTCAGCCTTATTCTTCTCCTGATCGTGATGTGTGTGCTGCGGATTTATTTTCCCTTGCTGAAATTGCCAAAAAAGAAGGCATCATGCTGGGTTATGAAGCGTTGGCATGGGGTTACCACATTGCAGATTATTATGACGCATGGGACCTCGTAAAACGCGTTGATCATCCGAACTTGGGGATTATTTTAGACACGTTCCATATGTTTTCCCGTGGCAATACTCTTGATCTGTTACGTGATGAGATCCCACTCAACAAGATTGCACTTGTGCAAGTGGCCGATGCGCCAAGTTTACAAATGGATGTGCTTCAATACAGCCGTCATTTCCGCTGTTTCCCTGGTCAAGGTGATATGCCTGTGGTCGAGTTTTTGCAGGTTTTGAAAGACAAAGGATTTGATGATTATTTATCTCATGAAATTTTTAATGACGAATTTAGATCCTCTTCGCCATTAGAAAAAGCGGTAGATGGCATGCGATCTTTAATCTGGCTAGACGATCAAACG
Source organism: uncultured Marinomonas sp. (assembly GCA_963975045.1). Lineage (GTDB taxonomy): Bacteria > Pseudomonadota > Gammaproteobacteria > Pseudomonadales > Marinomonadaceae > Marinomonas. The sequence continues at coordinate 20,772 of CAXBGJ010000011.1, forward strand.
GTTAGTAAGCGTGAAGAAAAAGTCGTTCCAATTGAAGCGCCACAAGTAAAAGAAGTGGAGTTCCTTGAATTTGCAATCGAAGGCGAGAGTGGCGTTGCTTTAACCAATACTTTAACTCAGCTTGGCTTCGAGGAAACGCACAAACATCGCTCTAAAAATGTAAGTTTGATGCGCCAAGGCAACATCAACCTGATCCTAAACCGTGAGCCAAAAAGCCATGCACATGAGCATTTTCAAAAACATGGTGTGTCTGTGTGTGCGATGGCGTTTTCTTCTGATGACGTAAAAGCCACTTTGTCACTTGCGCAGCGTTATCGTGTAGAACGATTTGATAACCAAGCAGGACCTGGCGAACTCAATATTCCAGCGGTTCGAGGCATTGGTGACAGCCTTGTTTATCTTGTTTCTGCGGACGCGGCAGTGCGCTTTTTTGAGGTCGACTTTAAACCAATTCAAGCGCTTCCGAGCGATGTAGGTGTTGGCTTAACTCGTTTCGACCATATTGGGCAAACGGTTTCAAATACGGACTTTTTGTCCGCGACTTTCTTTTATAAATCCTTGTTTGGTTTTGATATCGATGCCAGTCAAGATTTGCCCGATATCCACGGTTTAGTGGTCAGTCGTACCGCGTTGAGCAAAGACAAGCATGTGCGTATTCCTTTGAATATGACCAATGCTCGAGATGCGTCTGCCCAGCGCTTTATTCAGAAAGCGAAAGGGTCTGGTGTGCATCAAATCGCGTTTGCTTGTGATGATATTTTTGCCGCGGCAAAAAATATAGACAGCGAAAAACAACTGCCGATTCCACAAAATTATTATCGTGATATTGAAGCGCGCTTTGGCTTATCTTCAGAAATGATTAAAAAATTGCAATCGCACAACATTATGTATGATCAAAACGATGAAGGTGAATTCTTCCATTTTTATACTGAAGAAGTTCATGGCGTCTTTTTTGAAGTGGTACAAAGAGTGGGTGATTACAGCCGTTATGGTGAAGCGAATGCCTTTGTGCGTCTAGCCTCCCAAGCACGCCAAGAGAAAAAATAAGCCATTTCCATTGCGGGGGGTGTTTTATTTTATGGTGTGTTCTTTATGCCGGAGATCGGAAACGATCTCCGGTTTTTTTATTTATATCAGCCTGTTTCCCTGTGGGTCGATGATCAACTCGCCATCTTCTTTGTGATAAGGACCTTGGGGCCATTGCGCCAGTAGGTCTAGTACTTGTTCACTTGGTCGACACAATTTCACGCCTTTTGGTGAGCACACAATGGGACGGTTAACGAGAATAGGGTGTTCGAGCATGGCCACCAAAATGTCGTCATCGGTTACTTTATCATCGAGTAAGCCAAGAGCGTTTGCAGGGGATTTTGTTGTCCGTAGTGCTGTTCGAGGCGTTAAGTCCGCGGCGGCAAATAGGCCTAATAATTGAGCTTTGGTCCAGCCTTCGTTTAAGTATTCAATGACAACAGGTGTATAGCCCGCATCTTGAATAATGCTCAGTACGTTGCGCGAAGTACCACACTCTGGGTTATGGTGAATAACAATCATTGCATTTACTCCTTTGGTATTTCTTAAGCAAACCAGTGGCGAGTTCGATTAGCAAACCACACCAATGACAGCATGACAGGTACTTCGACTAAGACGCCGACAACGGTTGCCAGCGCGGCGCCGGAGTGCAATCCGAATAGCGAAATCGCGACCGCGACCGCAAGCTCGAAGAAGTTAGACGTTGCTATCATGCTCGCTGGCGCCGCTTCGCTATGAGGCAGTTTGAATTTTTTTGCCAACCAATAAGCCAACGCAAAAATGCCATAGGTCTGTATTAGTAGTGGAATGGCAATCAAAATAATCGCTTGTGGCTTCGATAAAATAGTTTCGGATTGAAAACCAAATAGCAGCACCACTGTTGCCAGTAGACCCACAATAGACCAAGGTTTCATGATCTTTAAAAAAGCGTTGAGCGTGGAGTGGTCGTCGGTTTTATCCAGTGTTTTTCGCGTTAGTACCCCTGCGATAAGCGGTACCAGAACATACAACACAACAGAGAGAAGTAAGGTGTCCCAAGGTACATGAATGTCGGTTGCACCCAATAACAAACCAGCAATGGGTGCGAACGCAAAAATCATAATGACGTCATTAATAGACACCTGCACCAAAGTGTAATTGGCATCGCCTTTAGTTAACTGGCTCCAGACAAAAACCATGGCCGTACAGGGCGCTACGCCAAGCAGAATCATCCCCGCGATGTATTCTTTGGCGGTTTGTGGATCAACCCAAGGAGCAAAGAGTATTTTGAAAAATAACCAGCCTAACAATGCCATCGTAAAAGGCTTAATTAACCAATTAATAACTAGGGTTAGCGCAAGTCCCTTGGGATTTTTTCCGACGTCTTTGATGGAAGAAAAATCAATTTGAACCATCATCGGGTAAATCATTAACCAGATTAAGGCCGCCATAACAAAGTTAACGTGTGCGTACTCTAAACTGGCAACAGTGACAAAAATTTCAGGGGCAAAACTGCCAGCAATAATACCAACGACAATGGCCATTCCGACCCAAACGGTGAGATAGCGTTCAAATAATCCCATTATAATTCCTTATATTGAAGTCTGGTTCACACGTTGGCTGAGTTGTTCTGCACTTTCGACACGCTCCGAATAGCGATCAACCAGATAGTCTTTGTTGTCCCGTAGTAATAAAGTGAATTTCATCAGCTCTTCCAACACGTCTACAATGCGGTTGTAGTAGGAAGAGGGTTTCATGCGACCTTCTTCATCAAACTCAAGAAAAGCCTTAGCAACCGACGATTGATTGGGGATAGTGACCATGCGCATCCAACGTCCCAAGATTCGCATCTGATTCACGGCATTGAAAGATTGAGAACCGCCGCTCACCTGCATGACTGCTAGGGTTTTTCCTTGTGTCGGGCGGACACTGCCAATGCTCAGCGGCACCCAATCTATTTGACTTTTTAGAATGCCAGTCATCGCGCCATGGCGTTCAGGAGAACACCAAACTTGCCCTTCCGACCACATCATTAGCTCTCGTAACTCTTTTACTTTTGGGTGGCTGCCATCGTCTGTATCGGGTTGTGGCAAATCTTTTGGGTCAAAAATCCGCACGTCAGCCCCCATTTTTATTAATAGTCGAGCGGATTCTTCTACCACTAACCGACTGTAAGAACGATCTCGTAAAGAGCCGTAGAGCAATAAAATTCTGGGTTTGTGGCCGCTTGGCGTAGTGGAAAATGGTTCGCTGGTAGAAATGGGTAATTGGTCTTGAACTATGCTCGGTAATGTTAGGTCGAGTGCTGTCATGATGGCTCCAAAAAATAGCGCAACGAGTTAATTAATTACAGTTATTAGAAGACGATTGGCAAGCTTGAAGCTTGCATTGCGCGGTTTGGAAATAATCGAGATTGTGTTTCGCTGTTTCGATGATGACCTGTTTAGCCCAGCTGGGTAGATTAGGGTGAAGCTTGTAATAGACCCATTTTCCTCGACGTTCATCCTGTACTATGCCGCATTTTCTTAACTCTGCTAAATGGCGTGAAATTTTTGGCTGGTCCAGTTCTAGTGCCGCCATTAGGTCACAAACACACGCCTCATCGGCTTGAGATATCAACATGAGAGACTTCAGCCGAGTGTCATCTGCTAGGCATTTGTAAAAACTGCATGGGTTCATAAATACATCCGAAAAATAATATATGTGAAATTTCACATATATTGATTGATAAGTCAAAAGAATATTGCTGTAGATTTAATCTGTGTCGTTGCAGTAAGGACTTTTTCTAAGAAGAGAGAGAAGGGAGAAGAGCGCTGATATAGAAAGATAAACAATGCTGAGTGTTCAGCATTGTTTATCAAGTTTAAATATTAAACCTTTTCAGTCACTTTAAATTGACCAACCAATGAATTGAGTTTTAATGCAGACAAGCCTACTCGGGATGAACGTCTTTGTAGTGCTGCTATTGAGCGTCGCATCTGTTCGGTTGCCGCGCCCATTTCTTGCGCCGTATTGGCGTTTTCTTGATTGCTTTCATTGAGCAATAAAATGGCTTCGAAAATATTGTCGACCAAATCATAAAGCGTACTGTCGCCAGTGTTGGTTTGTTCATTCGCTTGTAAGTTTCTGTCGACGTTTTCGGCGCCTTTCTCCATGAATTGAACGGCACTACGCGTTTCTTCTTGAATGCCTTCCAGCATAGTTTGAATTTCTTCTGCAGCAGAGGCCGTTTTAGAAGCCAGGCTGCGTACTTCGTCGGCCACTACGGAAAAGCCGCGTCCATGCTCGCCAGCCCTAGCGGCTTCAATTGCTGCATTCAATGCGAGTAAATTTGTTTGGTTGGTGATGTCCGAAATGGTAGTGATAATGCCCGCTATTTCGTTGGTTTTTTGATCTAATGATCTAACAGATTCTGCCGTGGCTTTTACGATGTCTCGTATTTCTTGAGTGCCTGTTTTGGCGTCTTTTAAGCGAGCCTGTGTTTCTGACACCACTTGGTCCATGGTTTGTTTAAGGGCATCTGCTGTTTGTGACACGCTGTGTACTTCGTCCACCTGTTGTTGAAATACCTTGAGCATGCTTTCTACTGTTGATTCAAGATAGTGTGAGGCTTGGCGAGCTTCTTCATTAGTACGCACCATAAACTCATTCGATTTTTTCACATTGGTACTGGCCGAAATAACTTGTCCCATGGTGTTATCTAGGTTGTCGATAAAGCTGTTCATCCAACGACCCATATCGCCAGTTTCATCATTGGCAAGTTTGTCATCTAGACGCTGTTTTAAATTGCCTTCCCCTTCGGCAATGGTTTGAATGACTTCGGTCATTTGGTTCATACTGTTGCTTATTTTTTTGGTGCTTAACTTATTGAAAAGTAACCCAGCGACCCCTAAGCTGGCAAAGGCAATTAGACTGGTTGTCACCACCGATAGGCTGCTGTAGGCCTGCAGTCCAGCGCTCACAATAAGAGGAATGCTTGATGCAAGAAAGTAGCTTTTCATCAGTCTAAGATTGATCGAGCGTCGACGATACACCTCTTCTAAGTCACCTTCACACATCATGCCCCACGTATCAGGGCTTCCTTTTAGCTGGAAAGTCAGACCTTTGCCTATCACTGGTATGTGTCGGTAATCTGAATAGCCTGGGTAGGTGACAAATAAATTTTCTTTGTTTTTAATGGTTTCTCGAACACCAGGGTGTAATTCTTTGGTTGCAGGGTCAGTGAAGCGAATTTCAAACTCTGTGTGGTGTTGAACTTTGACCGTACCAAACTTTGTGCTAATACCACCTTTTAAGTTTTCACCGTGACTGAAAGCGTTGTCTTCAAAACGAGAACGAGAAAGGGCGGTACCGGGAAGAATGCTTTTATCGAATTCGGATTTCACCATAAACAAATAATTATCACCGGACTCTTTATAAATATGTCCTGCTTCTCGTTGAATTAGATCCCCAATGACATCATTTGGAATACGCGCGCAAACAGCCCCTACGCTGACGCCATCTTGTTTAATCGGCAGGTAAAACATTAAGGTGACAGCATCATGAAATTTTGAACTAGAAACACCAATATCGAGCGTGTTTTGATCGATATAAGGGCCATGAAGAAAGTAATCATTCAGGCCTGCGGTGACCGCTTTGGCTTGAAGGTCTGTTTTGCTAATACGTGTTTTAGTGGTTGAATTGAGTACTTTTCCTTGATGATCTATGACGAAGTATTCAGATACGTCATGGACAATACCAAGCCTTTCTTCAAGAGCGTCAAGTTCAATATGAGGGAATTTCCCAGCGACAGCTTCTAATAATACTTCTAGTTGAGACCATTGATTGTTTACCCAAGTATTGAGAAGTCTAGCGCGAGTGTTGGCTATTCCTTCAAAGGTTTTTTCTATACTTTGATAGGTGTTTTTATTTAAATAACAAGACCAAAATAGTGACATTCGACCATTGTTTCCGAACCACGGTAACCAATTAAGCTCTGTTTGCGAAAGAGACATCTGACTGCTTTTCAAACTCATATTAATACTCGCTCCATTGCGTTAAGCGCTGCTTAGTGCAGGTGCTTACTAAGGGGGAGCTTTGTAAAAGCAATTTTTTTGCCACTGTTCGATGATATAAAAAATTCAGTTTGATGTTCTGGAGACTAATGAAAAGGCATTAGCTTTCTTCTAGATTTAGGATGAATAGCAGTGATTTATTAGAGGTAGAAAATCGGAATTTTACTATTGTTTAACAGGATTGTCGTTTTCGCATTATATTGGGTCGTTTTTGTGCTATTTATTGGTGCTTATGGTGACGTTTTTTGGAGGGATACGCTAATGCTCAACCACAGTTTTGAATGTCTTAAGGTTGAGCATTAGGCTGGTTAATTGATGAGTACTAGACTGATTTACGAGCCAATTTTGGCTTTAGCCATTTTGTCCAAATAGGTGTTTGGGTGATAAGGATCAAGAAAATGACACTTAATAACACAGTTGAAAGCGGGCTATGGAAAGTGTTGATAAACAAATCACTCACACTTCCTCGTTCCGTTAAAATCGCACGACGCCAGTTTTCATCTGTTAGTGAGCTCAATATTACACCTAAAATAACAGGGCCGACTGGGAACCCATAAAGGCGCATAAAGTAACCAAATACCCCAAATGCCAACATCCACCAAATGTCTGAGATGGCATTGTTAATTGCGTAAGCACCAACAATGGACAGCAAGAATATCAACGGAATCAAAATACCTTTTGGGCATTCGACAATTTTCGCGAAAAGTCTTATGCCGGTTAAGCCGAAGATAAGCACGAAAATATTCGCCAATGTCAGGTTGCCAACGGTGAACCAGAACATGTGAGGCTGTTCTATCAGCAGTAGCGGTCCAGGGTTCAATCCATGGATAAACAAGGCACCGATAAACACAGCGGTTACGGCATCACCGGGTATCCCTAATGTAAGCATGGGGATATATGCTCCGCCGACAGCGGCGTTATTGGCTGCCTCAGGTGCGATCAAGCCTTCTTTAGCACCTTCACCAAAGGGTACTTCTGGGTCTTTGGTCACTCGTTTAGCGTGGTCGTAGGCCATAAGTGCGGCAATGTCGCCACCGGTTCCTGGCAACGCGCCAACAATGACACCAATAAAAGAGGTTTGTAAGCTCAGCGGCATGTATTTTTTCACATCAGCCCATTTCGGAATAACGCTAGAAATTTTCTGTTTAACCACCGCTTTATCCATATGGTGTAATTGATGCAGGGCTTCCGAAATACCAAACATACCAATCATCACCGCGACAGGGTTAATGCCATCCCAAAGCTCAACAACACCGAACGTGAAACGCTCTTCAGCTGTCATTGGGTCGAGCCCAACGGTACCAATCAGCAGGCCTAGCGCGCCGGCAAAAATGCCTCTTGCTAAGCTACTACCAGAAAGAGAACCAACCAACATGATGCCTAACACTCCCAGCATCATGTAATCTCGTGGTTGAAAGGTGATGGCAAATTCACTCACTGTCGGCGCGGCAATCGCCAAAACGATAATGCCGACAAAACCACCGACAACAGACATAACCGTTGATAAGCCAATGGCTTCCCCAGCTAAACCTTTTTTCGCTAACGGATAGCCGTCGAGCGCCGTAGCGATGGCCGAAGGTGCGCCTGGAATATTCAACAATATCGCGGTACGCGAGCCACCGTAGACGCCACCCATGTAAACGCCCACCATGAGACAAAGTGCGTAATTCACATCCCATGAGAAAGTAAAAGAGATTAATATTGAAACGGCCATCGTGACCGAAAGGCCAGGAATAGCGCCGACGTAAATGCCTAAAAAAGTCCCCAATGCTGTTAGTGCGAGCAGTTCAGGAGACATCCAAGACATGGCGAAATAATGTAAGGCATCCATAAAACGATTATCTCCACAGAGACTTTATTGAGGATAGGATTTCGCGCTCAGGTACGATGCCTTCAGGCAGCACAACTTGAAAAACGAGACGAAAAACGATGTATACAACCACCAAGGCCAGAAGTGTAATCGAGAGAGTCGTCAGTACACGGCATCGATATAAAAACTGAATGGAAATAAACAAGAAGGCAAAACTTGAAAGAATGAATCCTAAACTTTCTAATACGATTGAGTAAACCAAAATCAATGCCATGATGGTCGCAACGATAGGGGGAAAGCAGTGATATGCAAAGCGAACACCTTTCGCTGCAGGCAGCTTCAAAGTATTAATAAACGCAATGCAAGATGCCAAGATCATGGTTGCTGACGCGGCAAGAGGGAAGGCTCCAGGAGAGCTTAGTTTGCTGAATCCTGAGATTTTGTAAGCTTGCCAAAATAAATAAACGCTGCCGAGGACCAAAAGAAAGCAGAATATTCGCTCACCGGGCTTACGGGTTTTTACTAAAGGGGGAAGACTGGACATTGTAACTCCAGGTAAAACAGAAAGTGAGACGCGCTTGCTTTTCAGCAAGCCACGCCTAGAGATCAGAGCCGTATTTAAACCTTATTGAGGTTTACGAATACCGAATTCTTCTGGTGAGAACTTACTAAAGCCAGCATCATGTACTAACCAAGAAGAAGTAGAGCGATACGCTTCTAGAAAGTAATCGGCTTCTTCGCCAGAAATATTCATGATGGTATAACCACGCTTCTGCATTAAGCTAACAAAGTCTTCATTAAACGCAGCTTTTTGGAAGGCGGCTTGAAGTTTTTCAACAGCTTCTTCTGGTGTGCCTTTTTTCACGAAAACACCAAAAAATGGACCCCATGGAAGGTAAGCTTTCATACCTGGTATTGCGTCAGTAATTGGTGCGAGGTTAGGCAAAAGCTTATTGGATTTAACATCGACAATAGTGATCGCTTTCATACGGCCAGCTTTGATTTGCTCAATAGTTGCACCTAATACGGCAGGCATAACATCGATTGCGCCGCCTTGAACAGCCGTTAGTGCTGGGCCATCACCATTGTATGGAATACTGATGTAATCCAGTTTTACCTGAGAGTTCAACATAGCAAGTATAATAGAGGTCAAGCCGCCTGCTCCCGTTGAACCAATTTTAACTTTACCAGGATTGGCTTTCGTATAGTCAATGAACTCTTGCATTGTGTCGAATGGTGCATCGTTGTTTGCCACGATGATTGGTGTACCACGAGCCAAGACATTAATAGCAATCATGTCGCTATAATCTACATCAGAAAGCCCTAGAATTTTGTACATTTGAGGATTTTCAGCCCCCATTAGAAGCGTATAACCATCGGCTTTTTTAGCATTAACGTACTTTGTTGCAATGGCACCAACACCACCCGTTTTATTCGTCAGAATGAGATCTGTTCCAAGTTCTTTCTCAACGTGAGGTGCAATGGAACGCATTACGGTGTCTGTTGAACCGCCCGCTCCCCATTGGATCATGCCTTGGATATCTTTCGTTGGGTAATCAGCAAAACTGAGTGTCGATGAAAGTGACAATGCTGCTAGTAACGTAATGGTCGATTTTTTCATTATGGTGCCTCTTTAGTGTCCATAATAGGACGGCTTGGCTTAGTTAGCGTTATTATTGTTAGTTATAAATACGAGTTCAATGACTGAGTGTATTTGGCAACTGCTACCACCTTAGCTTATGAGTTGACGTTGTTAAAGATGGTATGTATTCCATATTTTACCCATTTTATAACCTTTTAGTTATAGGTAGCCGAGCAGAAATGTGAAAAAACCGATTAATTAGAAGAAATGATAGGAGAATAGATAGGAGAATAGATAGGAGAATAGACCCATCAATATAAGGCGCACTATATTGATGGGTAGGAAAAGTAGGAATTAACTTTTGTTGGCAAACGCGTCGCGCGTTAGATTTTCGGGCAAAGCGTCTTTGACTACCACGTTGTCTTCAATTCGTATTCCACCATAGGGCATGAATTGTTGAATGCGCGTCATATCACAGCCGTGATCTTTTATATCGGCCTGCATTTTATCAAGCAACATAGGAATGAAATACAAGCCCGGCTCAATGGTGATTACCATGTCTTTTTCTAAAGTTTTAGTGAGTCGTAAGAAAGGCGCATCATCGTTTGGCAAGCTTAGCGTACCGGCTTGATCAACTTGATGTCCGCCCACATCGTGAACCTGCAAGCCAAGCAAATGACCTAAGCCATGAGGAAAGAACACCTGAGGAATGCGTTTGGCTAACTGTTCTTCCACGCCTAAAGTACAAATCTTATGATCGTGCAGCAAGGTTGCAATGCCTGCTAAGGTGGCTTTATGTAGGTCTCGAAAAGACACCCCCGCTATCGCACTGCGACAAAGCGTTTGTTCCATCGTATCAAGGTCATTCACCAAGGCACTAAAGTCGTCGTCATGACGTACAAAAGTCCGAGTTATATCACTGGCATAGCCGTGTTCGTTGGCGCCAGCATCGATCAATAAGGTACCAGAGCTCGTCAGTTTTTCGATGGATTTGTGTTCGTAATGCAGAACAGCAGCATGTTCGTTTAAGCCCACAATGCCTGGATAAGGTTCTTGAGCGGCAGTTTGTTGACTGGCTTGTAAAAAGGCGAGGTGGATTTCAAGTTCGCTCATGCCCGCTAAAAATGCTTCCTTTGCGGCCATATGGCCGGTTGCGCCGCGCCGGTTAGCTTGTCGCATTGCTTGGATTTCAAAAGGCGTTTTGACCGCTTTCGAAAAATCCACATAGGCTTTTAATCCCTCGCATGGAACGGCGAATGTCATTGGTTGTGGGCCAAGCCAAGCGACGTTTTTGGGCAAATCAGTAAACCATTCATCGGTTTTCTTGGCCAGCGCAAGGTCCCAGTTTTGTTGCCAATCTCCGCTGGGGACAGGGTTGGGTGCGTGCCAAAAATCGTCACGAACAGGCCAAACAAGAGTGGGTTTTTTTCCAGTCTGTAAAATCACATAGGTTTCAGCGCCGAGGGTGAATGGCAACCATTGTTGTGCACCGGAATAGGCGTGAAAAGGGTGTGTGTGATCATCCTGAAAATAGTAACTTTTCTCCCCTGAAGCGATCACAATGGCGTCGAGGCCAAAGTGCGCCATGGCTTCTTCATAGCGTTGGATGAGAACCGCGAGGTGTTCTTGATAAAGTGTGGTCATAGAAAGATTCCTATGTCTGTCCTAGAAAACGTTGACAGTGTTAGCGAGAGCGCCGCTTTGAATCCATTCAAACGGCGCTGTGTGTTCAGGGGGTATTAAGCTATTTAGGATAGGCTAAATAGTTATTTAGAATGGTTCTTTTTCGCCATCCATTTATTAAAGAGAAATACACCGCTTCTAAAGACGATAAAGGAACAAAGTACCGCGCTGAAAGCCAGCATTAGGTCATTTTGTACGTTTGACAGCTCTTTGAACATATAGAAAAAAGCGATGGTTAAAATGATTCGTATAAGACTGTGGGTCAACTTCATCATACTGGGAGATATAAGCACTTTTTAGTTCCTTGTGAATAATCAAATCATGACTCTCGCATCCTTTATCCATCCAAGGTGCGCAGTGTCTATTTTTAGGGATGCATCGGTTTAGCATACCGAAATGAGCTAGGTATTTATATCATGACGAGGGGCTTTTTTTCTAGCCGCTGGATTTATATCGATACTTTCTCGTGAGCGGCTTTTTATATGTTCATGGGTTGTGCTGGGATGAGTCTTTAACGAGGTCTTGAAGCACCGTTGCTATTTGTTGTCGATAATGCCGAACATCTATGTCTTCTAATGTCATTCCTTCCACTAAGTAGGACCCATATTCTGACTCAATGAAACCTAGCATTGCGTGTATATTTGCATCTCTAATTAGATGGCCAAATTAACTATGCCACTATAATGCCGTATGTTAAGTTAATGAGAAAACCTGCTCTAGCGGCAAGGTTAATGTTTCCAATTGCGAAATATAGAGCGATAGAGATCGCGTATCAAACAGGTATTGCAGGTGAAGGCTCTTTTAGAGGAAAAATAATTAGGTTAATAGTAGGGCCTATATGTTTCTCAATGGACGTATTTGTGAAAGACCAAGACTGGCAGTTTCTTTGGAAATTGGCTTGATTTTTTACGATTTTTTATAAGGAAGTAAATATGAATTCATCTAAAGTGTTTTTAGATTTAGCGATACAGGTACTGCTAGCGATCCTGTTTTATTATGTCCTTGATTATTTTTTTAACGAACTTGATAATAATATTAAGTCTTCCATATCTATTGTTTTTTCAATTTTTCTATATAAATTGGTTTTGCTACCATTTTTTTTAAGAATTAAGTAGCTTGCTAAAGTAAAACGCCATTGGGTACATCTATGGCGTTTTTTTATTAGCTTTAGGTTTTATTTTAAATAGTGAGCTTGTATCTTCAGGGAGATATAAGTACTTTTTAGTTCCTTTTGAATAATCAAATCGTGACTCTCGCATCAAATAACGGTTAAGCCAATTATTTGATGGGCAAACACACCAATGTGACAAAGTCTTTTGAACTGTTGGTTTGCAATGGCCCAATTTCAAAGGTTTCAACGCCATAGCGTCGACGATTGATTTTGAGTTTGTGTAATCTCATGAAGCTGTATAAAACATGCCAAGCCAGAGATAAATGCTGGTAGCTACCGACATAACGTAAGCGCAGATAATTGCCGCGTAATACGATGCGTTCAGGGCATAGTGGGCAAGGTACTAAATTCTGCACAGGAATGCCTAATCGACCTGAAAAATAATGGTGCGCGAGATCAACTTTTTTATACAGCGCAAAACTGGGTCCAGCAGGTGGGTTCTCTGGGCCTAGGTCAGTGAGTAGGTCGTGGAAGCCTTGATCCATTTTTTGTGACATTGGTTGGTTGCTCACAACAAAAGGACGAGTAACGGCATCCACTGTCTCTAGTGTCGTCTTTGCGAGCCACTCAAAAGAGGGTGCTTTGTAATCATGGTCAGACGTTGTGTTGTACTTGCTCAGATAAGACAATATTTTCAACAGTGCTAATTCAGCGTCTTTATTGGCTCTAATTCGGTAATTACCTTGTTTCCAGCGTTTGAAAAAGGGCAACTTCCCCGTCATTTGAATCGTGACGGAAGTGCGTTTTTTCTGCTTCGTTAAGTTGATATTAAAATGGACGTCGCTTGGGTAAAACGCAGGCGCTTCCAATAAAGTATGAAAATAATGGGCACTGGATCGCGCAGGTTCCAACGATATATACCCTTTTTTAATTAGAGCCCCACGCCAGACTAAACAAGACGGTAATACAGATAGAATCCCAGAATTGAGGTATTCGTATGTTACCTCGGCATCAGCTTCAAAGATCAGCCAAGGAAGCCAATTAGGCCAATTACTTAAGTCACTTAGATCCTCTGCGATAACGTCAATAGGCGCTTCGATGACGGCGCTTTGTCGGCTAAAAAAACGTCCGTTAAATAACAATAAATAAGACAGTAGGGCGATACTAAAAATCATTATTAACAGTAATATAACGATCATATTTGTCTTATCCTTCACAGGTTTACGGTGTATTGAAACATCTGTTTGCCTCATCGCTAAGCCTAATAGCGAAAGAGAATGTTGCTTTTCACAGCATAATGTTTAATGTCACTCTTTAGCAAGCGAGCGTTTATATCAACCTATTCTACATACCCAATGAGAGCATGAGAGGACCACTAAGATGAGATCAACATTAGTATGGGATTGGCCTGTTCGTATTAGTCATTGGCTGATGGTGTTGTTGTTCACGGGGTTGATCCTCACTGGTAAATCTGAAGAAGATTATTTGCAATATCATTTTCACATGGGCTATAGCTTATCTGCTGTTATTATTGCGCGTGTTTTGTATGGTTTTTACGGCTCTTATTACGCTCGTTTTCGTCAGTTTGTCAAAGGTCCGAATATCACCATTCGCTATTTGAAAACCCTATTAAAAGGCAAGCCTAGGCATTACTTAGGTCATAATCCTATGGGGGCGTTGATGGTGGTGGCTCTCTTGGTCGCGTTGAGTGTGCAGTGGGGAACGGGTCTATTTACCAGTGATGAAGTGTTTACGTACGGGCCTTTTTATTCACTGATCCCTGAAACACTCGCCGAGCAGTTGGCGTCTATTCATCACTTTTTACCGAATATATTGCTTGGTTTGGTCGCGTTGCATGTTTTAGCCGTGCTGTATCATGAGCTTTGTTTAAAAGAGCGTCTTGTTAGCGCGATGATATACGGTCGTAAGAAATGCCATAATACTGCGCCTGTGGTGGTAAAAGTACCGCGTTGGGGCGTCGTGTTTTCCTTACTCATGGGGCTTTCTTGGCTCGCAGCGTTATGGATGATGCCGATCTAAGCTTTGTTGTATAGACGAGTTGATTGTTTATCATGACTGACTCACAATAGAAAAAACCTTCTCCTCATAAACCATGGAATACCTAGTGTCTGAACCGATTGTATCGTTAACAAACTTATTTGATGATTTACCGGATGCGCCTCAGCCGATTTACGCCAAGTTGAAACAAGCCATTTCGCAGAAAATATCGTCAAGTGAGTGGGACGTGAATCAGCGTATTCCATCGGAATCTGAGTTTGTGAAAGCTTTAAGTGTGAGCCGGATGACGGTGAATCGCGCGTTGCGGGAATTAACCGCCGAAGGCTTTTTGGTTCGTCATCAAGGTTTGGGTACGTTTGTTGCCGAGAAAAAAGCCCATTCTGCGCTGTTCGAAGTACATAACATTGCGGAAGAAATTGCCGCTCGAGGTCATAAACATCGTTCCGAATTACTGGTATTGGAATCGGCGAAAGCCACTGTAGAAGAAGCCATGATGCTGGGTGTTCGCACCAACCACAGTATTTTCCGTTCAGTGGTTTTGCACTTTGAAAATGATTTACCGATTCAAATTGAAGAGCGGGTGGTTAACGCTAGCTTGGCGCCAGAATACGAGGAACAAGACTTTTCAATTCAAACCTCTTACGAATATTTAATGCGAGTGGCACCCATGACAGAAGGCGAGCATTTGGTGGAGGCGGTGTTGCCGACACCACAAGAGTGTGAGCGTTTGCAGATTGCTGCTACCCAGCCGTGTTTGCAGATTCAACGCCGAACCTGGGCAGGAAACGACATTGTCACCGCCGCTCGATTATTGCACCCAGGCTCACGCTTTCAGTTATTCGGCCACTTTGGTCGATAAAATGTCAATAAAAACCCCGCTACCTTCTATTAAACACAGTGCCCCATCCTGTTTGATGTTTAAAAAACTGTTTTTTTCTAACACCACATTTTCTGTTTCGTTCACAGTAATGGTGCAGGTTTGATTCGCATAAAAAGCCGTTAATAAGCGGTCTTTATGGGGGTTAACTTCCCAGTCAAACGGCGCGAAACAAGCGCTAACGACTGCTTTTGTATCCGTTTCACGCACCATGATGTTCAAATCTTCAATGTTGCCATTGCTTAACGTGGCGAAGGTTTCGTCACCGCCGGCGAATCGGGCCATGTCCAACGGTGACTTCAAACAATGTTCCGCGATATTCCCTTTGGTACTTGTATGGCTAAGCTGCATTCCTTGGCCACTGAGTAAAACCAAGGTGCGATGCAGTCCTTCAAAATTTGAAAAAACACCGTCGTCTTTAACCGCCGCTTGGCTGATGCGATAACGCTGACTGCTTTCGTCCTCGCTGAGATAAATTTCTAGGGTTTCACCTAAACCATTTTTCCACGGCATACGTTTGTAGTCGTTTTGTGTCGTGAGATGATAATTCGAATGATTATTAAACGTCATACATCACCTTTTTGATGACTTGAATGAATGCATGGCGACTGATTTCGTCGTGTTCATGCTTGAAATTTTTGATGGCGTGTTTACCTGCCACGAAGACATCTTTCACTACATTGTCATTAGTAGCAAATAGCCAGCGATTGAGAAGATCTTTAGATTCACTCGCTGCGACAAAAGGATTTGAATTATCCAACACCATAAAGTCAGCACGGTTTCCTTGTGCCAAGCCAAGTGACACATCGCAGGCTTGATTGCCGCCAAGGAGTGCCTGCTGAAAGAGATTGTCACCAATGCTATTTTGATCGGGACGATGCAGTCGGTTGCGTTGCTGATCGCGTAGGCGTTGGCCGTATTCGAGTGTACGTAATTCTTCCACGATGGACAGGCTCACATGACTGTCTGAACCGATTGCCCAGCGCCCATTGGCTTTTTCAAACTCAACCGCAGGAAAAATACCGTCGCCTAAATTAGCTTCTGTGGTTGGACACAAACCAGCAATGGCATTGCTGGTGGCGATGGCGTGCAATTCTTTATCATCAAGATGTGTGGCGTGAACCAAGCACCAGCGATCGCTCAAACCAATTTCATTGTTTAGCCATTCGACAGGGCGTTGTCCGCTCCAATTTATACAGTCTTTGACTTCTTTCTGCTGCTCGGCGATATGAATATGAATGGGACTATTGTTGGTTAAGGGAGTATCTAATGCCGCTAACACCGTTTCGATTTGTGGTTTGGTAACGGCACGCAAAGAGTGAAAGCAAATACCAAGCTGATGGCGAGGATGATTTACTAACTGACGGGCGCATTCTTGATGCAGTGCTAAGTAGGAGTCAGTTGAATTAATAAAGCGCGCTTGCCCAGCATTTGGGGCTTGACCACCAAAGCCAGAATGAGAATACAGCACAGGCAATAAGGTTAAGCCAATACCAGACTCATCTGCTGCAGCAATCATTTGGTTCGACATTTCGCCAAGCTGAGCATATTGATGACCACCAATGTCGTGGTGTAAATAATGGAACTCACCCACTTGGCTGTATCCAGCTTTAAGCATGTCGATATAAAGCTGAGTCGCAATGATGCGAGCATCATCAGGTGTAAGCTTCTGGACAATTTTGTACATCAAATCACGCCAGCTCCAGAAGCTGTCATTTGGATTTAGGCTGACTTCTGCGGCGCCCGCCATGACTCGTTGAAATGCATGAGAATGCACGTTTGCCATCGTTGGTAGAACAGGGCCGGATAAGCGCTGGCTATCGATTGTTGGCGTACTGTCAGCGTCAATAGAATGGAATTGGCCGTCTTTCACCGAAAAAAGCACGTTGCTGGCCCAGCCAGAAGCAAGCAAAGCGCGTTCAGCGAAATAATATTGGGTGTCTAAATGCGATTGGTTAAGGCGAGTCACAAGTCATTCCTAGGTCGATTTGAATGATTTTAGTGTAATAGATAATATATTGTATATACAAGTTGGTTTTTATCGTTTTTTTCTGAGTGTTGTCTATGCCTTAATCTAGTCATTGTTTCATATGGTTTTTATGCTTGTTAATTCCTCTTAATTCGCTTTTTTATGGGCAATGAAGTGTGAGTTTTTTTAAAAAATACTTGCATCTAAAAAAGTAAGATTTTATCTTTGGGTAAGTTGTATATACATTTGATTTTTAAATGACGTAATTTTTAAAGCTTTTTACTAAGGCTCATTACTAAGGTAGAGAAGATGACAAAACAAACGATTGCTCAAAAACGATTCCGTGCTGGTGAAGTAAAAGCGGCGACAGGAACAACGCTGACCGCGAAATCTTGGTTCACCGAAGCGCCAATGCGTATGCTGATGAACAACCTCGACCCTGAAGTAGCAGAAAACCCAGAAGAATTAGTAGTTTACGGCGGTATTGGTCGTGCGGCGCGAGATTGGGAAAGTTATGACAAAATTGTTGAGTCTCTAAAAGCGCTAGAAGACGACGAAACCTTATTGGTTCAATCCGGTAAGCCAGTGGGTGTTTTCAAAACCCACAGCAACGCGCCACGTGTCTTGATTGCCAACTCAAACTTAGTGCCACATTGGGCGAACTGGGAACATTTTAACGAGCTAGACGCAAAAGGTTTGGCGATGTACGGCCAAATGACAGCGGGCTCTTGGATCTACATCGGTAGCCAAGGGATTGTTCAAGGAACGTACGAAACCTTCGTTGAAGCCGGTCGCCAACATTACGACGGTAAACTGGCGGGTCGTTGGGTATTAACCGCTGGTCTTGGTGGAATGGGTGGTGCTCAGCCATTGGCAGCAACGCTTGCTGGCGCGTGTTCGTTGAACATTGAATGTCAGCAAAGCCGCATCGATTTCCGTTTGAAAACCCGCTACGTGGATGAGCAAGCGACGGACTTAGACGACGCACTGGCTCGCATCAAAAAATACACAGACGCAGGCGAAGCGGTTTCGATTGCTTTGTGTGGCAACGCTGCTGATATTTTGCCAGAAATGGTAAAGCGTGGTATTCGCCCAGATATGGTGACAGACCAAACCTCTGCACACGACCCTTTAAACGGTTACCTGCCAAGCGGCATGAGCTGGGAAGAGTACCGAGAAAAAGCAAAAACTCAGCCAAAAGAAATCGTTACAGCGGCGAAGCAATCCATGGCAAAGCACGTTCAAGCCATGTTAGATTTCCAAAAAATGGGCATCCCTACTTTTGACTACGGCAACAACATTCGTCAAATGGCGATGGAAGAAGGCGTTGAAAATGCGTTCGATTTCCCTGGCTTTGTACCGGCTTACATTCGTCCGCTTTTCTGTCGTGGTATTGGTCCATTCCGTTGGGTGGCTTTGTCTGGCGATCCAGAAGACATCTATAAAACTGATGCGAAAGTAAAAGAAGTGATCGCAGACGATGCGCACTTGCATCATTGGTTGGACATGGCGCGTGAACGTATTCAGTTCCAAGGTTTGCCTGCGCGTATTTGTTGGGTTGGTCTTGGTCAACGTGCGAAACTTGGTCTGGCTTTTAACGAGATGGTTCGCAGTGGGGAATTGTCTGCCCCGATTGTTATTGGTCGTGACCACCTTGACTCAGGCTCTGTTGCGAGTCCAAACCGTGAAACAGAAGGCATGCAAGATGGTTCAGATGCAGTATCTGATTGGCCATTATTGAACGCTTTATTGAACACCGCGTCTGGCGCGACGTGGGTGTCTTTGCATCACGGCGGCGGCGTAGGCATGGGCTTTTCTCAACACTCAGGCATGGTCATTGTTTGTGATGGCAGCGACGATGCGGCAGAGCGTATTGCGCGTGTTCTTCATAATGATCCAGCGACCGGCGTGATGCGTCATGCCGATGCAGGTTATGATATTGCTATAGATTGTGCGAAAGAGCAGGGATTGAATTTGCCAATGATCACGGGCAATTAAACCAAATAAACGTCAGTAGATAATAAATTTAAAAATACTATTGCAGAACATCGCATTCAAATTAGAGAGAATAAAATGTTTGAATTAATGATTAAACCGGGCAAATTGACCCTAAACGAATTGCGTCAAATTAGTCGCCGCAAAGTTAAGCTAAGCCTAGACGAAGCCGTGTTTCCAGCGATCCATGCCAGCACTCAAGTTGTTAATGATGTGATTGCAGAAAACCGTACAGTTTACGGTATTAATACGGGCTTTGGTTTGTTAGCGAATACGCGTATTGCTCCAGAAGATTTGGACGAATTGCAGCGTAGTATCGTGTTATCGCATGCCGCAGGCATTGGCGCTTTGATGGAAGACAAAACCGTTAAGCTGATCATGGCATTGAAGGTCAACAGTCTAGCGCGTGGTTTTTCCGGAATTCGCTTAGAAGTAATTCAAGCCTTGTTAACGTTAATCAACAAAGAAGTGTATCCGTGTATTCCGAAAAAAGGCTCGGTTGGCGCGTCTGGCGATTTGGCACCTTTGGCTCACATGAGTACGATTTTATTAGGTGAAGGTAAAGCGCGTTACCGTGGTGAAGTGATTTCTGGTCTAGCGGCGTTGTCTATCGCGGGTCTTGAGCCAATTACCTTGGCGCCAAAAGAAGGTTTGGCTTTGCTAAACGGGACGCAAGCATCAACGGCATTCGCGTTAGAAGGTTTGTTTGAAGCGGAAGATTTGTTTGCCTCCGCCATCGTTTGTGGTTCTTTGTCTGTTGAAGCGGCATTGGGTAGCCGTAGCCCGTTTGATGCCCGTATCCATGAGGTTCGTGGACATCAAACGCAAATCGACGCGGCAGCGGCGTATCGTCACTTCTTGGGCGAAACCAGTGAATTGGGCGACTCTCATCAGAATTGTGAAAAAGTTCAAGATCCGTATTCATTGCGTTGTCAGCCCCAAGTAATGGGCGCATGTTTAGAGCAAATTCGCAGCACGTCTAGTGTTTTGTGCATCGAAGCCAACTCAGTTTCTGATAACCCATTGGTGTTTGCGGCCGAAGGCGACATTCTTTCTGGTGGTAACTTCCACGCAGAACCCGTTGCGATGGCGGCAGATAATCTGGCCTTGGCGATTGCTGAAATCGGCAGTTTGTCTGAACGTCGTATGGCGTTATTGATCGACACTAACCTAAGCAAATTACCGCCTTTCTTGGTGGATAACGGTGGTGTGAACTCTGGCTTCATGATTGCCCAAGTAACGGCTGCCGCATTGGCGAGTGAAAACAAAAGCTACGCACACCCGGCATCGGTCGACAGCTTACCAACGTCGGCAAACCAAGAAGATCACGTTTCTATGGCAACCTTTGCGGCACGCCGTTTAAAAGACATGGCGGAAAATACCCGTGGTATTTTGGCGGTGGAGATTCTGTCTGCGGTACAAGGTTTGGATTTCCGTAAACCGTTGAAATCGACTAAACGTTTAGAAAATGCCCGTGCTACTTTGCGTGCTCGTGTGCCTTTCTATGACAAAGACCGTTATTTCGCGACTGACATTGAAAAAGCCAATGATTTATTATTGGAAGCGGTTCATAACGAGACGATGCCAGAAGGCTTGTTGCCAAGCTTCATGGTTTAATCGGTTTTATCAGAACGAGTTATAAGGGCAGTTCTTTTAGAACTGCCTTTTTTAATCGTGGGCTTTTATAAGGGAAAGATATGACAAACGAAACTCCAATAATGCTAGACAGTCTTTGGCGTGGAGCGCATGTGGCGACCATGAAAAATGGCCATTACAGTGTGATCGAAAACGCCGCAATAG